>JBFJMD010000104.1:0-7533 GCA_041634115.1 Thermoanaerobaculia bacterium
ATGACCGGCCAGGACGCGGTCAAGAGCGCCGGCGAGTTCGCCGCCACCCTGCCGCTCACCGGCGCCATCCTGACCAAGCTCGACGGCGACGCCCGCGGCGGCGCGGCGCTGTCGATCCGCAGCGTCGCCCGGGTGCCAATCCGCTTCGTCGGCGTCGGCGAGAAGGCGGCCGACCTCGAGCGCTTCCACCCCGAGCGCATGGCCTCGCGGATCCTCGGCATGGGCGACCTGCTGTCGCTGATCGAGAAGGCCGAGCGGGGGCTCGACGCCGCCGAGAGCGAGCGGCTGGCGAAGCGGATCGCCCGCCGCGAGTTCACCCTCGAGGACCTGCGCGACCAGTTGAAGCAGCTGCGGCGGCTGGGTCCGCTCGCCCAGGTGCTGCAGATGCTGCCGCGGGCGGGGCCGCTCAAGGGCCTCGACCCGGAGTCGGTGGACGAGGGCCGGCTGGTGCGGGTCGAGGCGATCATCGGCTCGATGACCCCGCTCGAGCGCCGCAAGCCGGCGCTCATGAACGCCAGCCGCAAGCGGCGGGTGGCGCGCGGCTCCGGCACCACGGTGCAGGAGATCAACCAGCTCCTGAAGCAGTACCGGGCGATGCAGAAGATGATGAAGAAGGTCGGCAGCGGCTGGCTGCAGAAGGCGATGGGGGGCTGAGCCTTGAGGTCCGACCGCCCGCGCTGCTAGAATATCGAGTTTGCCGTGGGCGCCGGCCGTCGCGCAGGTCCTCGAGGGCAGCCCATCCGACACGAAATGAACGCTGGAGGTTGAAGAGATGCTGAAGATTCGGCTGCGCCGCATGGGGAACCGCAACCGCCCCCTCTACCGGGTGGTGGTCTCGGACTCCCGCAAGGTGGCCACCTCGGACGCCATCGAGGAGCTGGGTTTCTACCACCCCGGACAGGGGTCGGAGCAGGTCAAGATCGACGCCGAGCGGGTCCGGCACTGGGTCGCGCAGGGCGCCCAGCTCTCGCCGACGGTCAAGAAGCTCCTCGGGCGCCAGGCCGCCGCGCCCGCCGAGGCATGACGGAAGTCCGCGAGGACTTTCGCCGGGTGGTCGAGCTGATGGTCGACGAGCCCGCGGAGATCGAGATCGAAGAGGTCCCCGCCGACGCGGGGAGCACCCTCGAGCTGCGCCTGGCGCCCGACGACCTCGGCAAGGTCATCGGCCGCCAGGGCCGCACCGCCCGCGCCCTTCGCTCCCTCCTCGCGGCCCGTGAGGCCCGCGGCGGGGGGCGCTATGCGCTCGACATCCTGGACGATTGACGCGACCGATGGTCGGCCTCGGCGCCGGCCGGCCGGCGGCGGGCGGTCCGAGCGTGGCTGAGCCGCGCAGCGCGCCGGAGACCGTCACGGTCGGCCGCGTGCGGCGGGCCCACGGGGTCCGGGGCGCGCTCCTGGTCGAGGTCCTGAGCGACGTCCCCGACCGCCTGGCCGCGGGGCGCAGCGTCGTTCTGGTGGCGCTGGACGGCGAGCGCCGGCCCGTCCGCATCCTCGCCGCGCGTCCCCACGGCTCGGGGCTCCTGCTCGAGCTCGAGGGGCTGGCGGACCGGGACGAGGCGGCGGCGCTGGGCGGCGCCCGGCTCGAGGTGGCCGAATCCGAGGTGCCGGCGGCGCCCGAGGGCGCCTACTGGCTCTGGCAGCTCGTCGGCTGCCGCTGCCGCGACCGGCGCCGGGGGGACCTCGGCCGGGTGGGCGAGGTGGTCGAGGACGGCGGCGGCCTGCTGCTCGAGATCGAGGGGCCCCGCGGCCGCCTCCTGGTCCCCTTCGTCGCGGCCTACGTCGTCGCGATCGACGTCGAGCGCTCGCGGATCGAGACGGACCTGCCGGAAGGGCTGATCGAGTCGTGCGCATCGACGTCCTGACCATCTTCCCCGAGCTCTTCCCGCCCTTCCTGGCGACGAGCCTCGTCGGGCGGGCGCTGGAGAAGGGGCTGCTCGAGGTGGGGGTGCACGATCTCCGGGACTTCTCGGAGGACCGCCACCGCTCGGTGGACGACGAGCCCTACGGCGGCGGCGGCGGCATGGTCATGGCGGCGCCGCCCTGGATCCGCGCGGTGCGCCGGGTGGCGGCCGACCGGGGCCCCTGGCGGGTCCTGCTCAGCCCCCGGGGCTCGCGGCTCGACGACCGCCGGGTGCGGGAGCTGGCCGGGCGGGGCTCGCTGCTGCTGCTCTGCGGCCGCTACGAGGGGGTGGACGAGCGGGTGCGCTCGACCGTCGTGGACGAGGAGCTCTCGATCGGCGACTACGTGCTCTCCGGCGGCGAGCTCGCGGCGATGGTGGTGATCGAAGCGGTCTCGCGCCAGGTGCCCGGGGTCGTCGGCCTGGCGGACTCGGTGGAGAACGACAGCTTTCGCCGCGGGCTCCTGGACTGCCCCCACTACACCCGGCCGCGCGAGGTCGAGGGGATGGAGGTGCCGGAGGTGCTGCTGTCGGGCGACCACGCGGCGATCGAGCGCTGGCGGCGGCGCGCGGCGCTGCGGACGACCCTCGAGAGGCGGCCCGACCTGCTCGCCGACGCGGTCCTCGACGACGAGGAGGCCGCGGAGCTCGAGCGCCTCCGCGAGGAGCCGGGGCCCGCGCCGGCGGCCCGACCTGCCGAGGAGAAGCCGCCGGGAGCGTGATAACATCCGCCCGGGCCGCCGGCCCGCGCGGCCTTTGTACCCAGGAAGCCCAACGGACACGGAAGATTACGGAAATGAGTGAGCTGCATCGAATCGAATCGCAATACCTGCGCACCGACCTCCCCGAGTTCCGGCCCGGCGACACCGTGAAGGTGCACGTCAAGGTCGCGGAAGGGGACAAGGAGCGGATCCAGGTGTTCCAGGGAGTGGTGATCGCCCGGCGTGGCGGCGGTTCCCGCGAGACCTTCACCGTCCGCAAGATCTCGGGCGGCGTCGGGGTCGAGCGGGTCTTTCCGCTGCACGCGCCGGTGTTGGATACGATCGAGGTCGTTCGCCGGGGGCGCGTCCGTCGCGCCAAGCTCTACTATCTGCGGGACTTGCGAGGCAAGGCGGCGCGGATCGAAGAGCGCCGGGACGACCGGAGCCAGGAAAGCCCGAGCTAAGGCGCCTGTCCGGGTCGAGCCGCGGCCAGGTCGGCCGGCGCCGTCGGGTCAAGACGGAGAAGCAGGCTTGGCGACGATGCTTCAGCTCGTAGCCGAGGCCTACCGGCTGCGGCTCGTGCGGTCGCTGGAGGATTCCCTCCGCGACGTGGGCTACTCCCGGATCGCGGGCGTGGACGAGGTGGGACGGGGCTGCCTGGCGGGCCCGGTGGTGGCGGCCGCGGTGGTCGTCGATCCCGAGCGGCTCGTCCCCGGGGTGGACGACAGCAAGCGGCTGTCGCGGCAGCGGCGCGAGCGGCTGGCGGAGGCGGTGCGCGGCGCGGCGCTCGCCTGGAGCGTCGCCGCGGTCCCCGCCGCGACCATCGATCGCATCAATATCCTGCAGGCGACGCGCCGGGCGATGGCGGCGGCGCTCGGCGGCCTGGCCCCGGCGCCCGACCTGGCCCTGGTCGACGCGGTGCCGCTCTCCGGCCTCGGGCACCCCTGCCTGCCTCTGGTCCGCGGCGACCGGCTGAGCTACGCGGTCGCCTCGGCCTCCATCCTGGCGAAGGTGGAGCGGGATCGGATGATGCGCGAGCTCGACTCGGAGTATCCTCAATACGGCTTCTCCCGGCACAAGGGGTACGGAGCCGAGGAGCACCTGCGCGCGCTGGCGGAGTACGGGCCCTGTCCGCTCCACCGGCTGACGTTTCGCTCGGTGCTGCCCGCCGTCCACGACTGAAGCGATGTCGATCAAGCGCCACAGGGTCATCCAGTCCGCCGAGAAGCTGGTCCGCCGCGGCAAGCTGGAGGCGGCGATCGCCGAGTACCGCAAGGTGCTCGACGACTCGCCGAACGACACCCGGACCCTGAACCGCGTCGGCGACCTCTACGCCCGCCTCGACCGCATGGACCGGGCGGTCGATCTCTTCACCCGCGCCGCCGAGCACTTCACCCGCGAGGGCTTCTTCGTCAAGGCGATCGCGATCTACAAGAAGATCATCCGCCAGGATCCGACGCGGATCCAGGCCTACGAGACGCTGGCCGACCTCTACAGCCGGCAGGGGCTCATCAACGAGTCCCGCTCGCAGTACCAGGTCGTCGCCGACTACTTCATCCAGCAGGAAGACCTCACCGCGGCGATCGCCGTCTACCGGAAGATGGTGGAGCTGGAGTCGGACAATCCGAGCCACCGGGTCAAGCTCGCCGACCTCTACCGGGAGACCGAGCAGATCGGCCGGGCGATGGAGCAGTACCGCGAGATCGCGGCGCTGATGCTCTCCCACCAGCGGGTCGAGGACGCCGCGCGCGTCTACCAGAGCGCGCTGGAGCTCGACTCGAGCGACCTCGGCTTCGTCACCGACGCGGTGCTGGAGATCAAGGAGCGCGGCAAGCCGGAGGCGGCGGAGCGCCTGCTGGCGATCGCGATCGAGCGCAACCCGGAGGCGGAGAGGGTGCTGCGGCTGATCCGCCTGGGCCGCGAGGCCGAAGGCGAGGCGGCCGCCCCGCGCGCTCCCGGGCCCCCGCCGCCGGCCGAGGCGGCCGAGCCGGCCGAGCCGGCGCCGCCGAAGACCCCCGCCACGGCGGATTCCGCGCCGGCGCCCCAGCACGAGCCCCCGGCGAAGCCGGAGCCGGAGCCGGAGCCGGAGCCCGAGCCCGAGGAGAGAACCGCCCCTCCCGCGGCGCCCGCGCCGCGCGCTCGGGAGGCCGTCGAGGACGAGCCGCTCGAGTTCGAGCTCGACCTGGACCAGATCGAGGCCGCCGACGAGGTGCTCGCCGAGACCGAGACCTTCCTGCGCGGGGTCGGCCTCGAGGAGGCGGAGGACCGGGAGGCGCCGCGCGAGGAGCTCGAGAAAGAGGAGGTCGCGGAGACGGTCCCCGCGCGGGCGGAGATGGAGCGCAAGGCCGCCGAGCTCCTGGCCGAGGGCCAGGTGCTGGCGACCTACGGCCTCGAAGACAAGGCGATCGAGCGCTACGAGCAGGTGCTGGGCGTCGATCGCGGCAACATGACCGCGTTCCTGCGCATGATCGAGCTGCACGTCGCCGCCGAGCGGCCGCTGGACGTGGTCGGGGTGGCGACCCGCGCCGCCGCCGCCGCCGCCGACCGCGGCGCGGACGGAGAGTGGCGGGAGATCCGGGACCTGCTCGGGCGGCACGGCTTCCGGGTCGAGGGCAAGGTGGTGGTGCCGCCGCGCCCCGAACCGGTCGCCGAGGCCCCGGCGCCGGAGATCCCGGTCGCCGCCGTGCCGCAGGTGGACGATTCGGAGCTCGCCTGGCTGGAGGAGATCACCGCCGACCGGCCGGCGGCCGCGACCTCCGGCGAGGAGATGTTCGGCGCGGAGGAGGAGTTCTTCGACCTCGCCGCCGAGCTGGAGGAGGAGCTCAAGGCGGAGGAGAGCCTGATCGGCGAGCAGCTGACGCCGCGCATGGAAGAGCAGTCGCTCGAGGAGATCGTCGAGGGCTTCAAGCGCGGCGTCGCCGAGACCCTCTCGGAGGAGGACTACGACACCCACTACAACCTCGGCATCGCCTACCGCGAGATGGGGCTGATCGACGAGGCGATCGGGGAGTTCCAGCTCGCCTCCAAAGACCCGCGCTACCTGGTCGACTGCTGCTCGCTGCTCGGCAACTGCTTCCTGGAGAAGGGCTTCGAGGACCTCGCGGTCAAGTGGTACCGGCGCGGGCTCGAGGCGCCGAGGATCACCGAGGACGAGACCCTGGGCCTCCTCTACGAGCTGGGCAACCTGCACATGACGGCGGGCGATCCGGAAGCGGCGCACGCGACCTTCGTCGAGATCTACGGAATCAACTCGAACTATCGCGACGTGGTGGCCAAGCTCGAGGAGCTGCGCAGCTCCGGATCGTGAGCCCGAGGTCTCCCGGTCGCGCATGACGTCGAAATCGAAGCTCGCCCTGGCCGTGGTCGGCGCCCTGGTCGTGGTTGCCGCCGCGCTGCTCGTCGGCCGCGCGCGCGAGGGGCGCACGCAGGGGACGTTCGCCGCCGGCGTGGCGATCGAGGCGGCGGGCGGCGGGCTCGCCGTCGCCGGCCCGGTGGAGCTCGAGGCCGGAACCCCCTTCACCCTGCGCGCCTACGTCGAGGCCGTGGACCGCCGCGGTCGCACCGTCTACCACACCGAGGCGGGCCGTCTGGCCGTCGGCGGCCGCGAGGTGGCGGCGGAGTCGCTGGCGCCGCCGGATCGCTTCGCCGACGCCCGCATCCTCTGGTTCACGGTCGAGGGCTCCCGGCCCTACCTGCCGGTGGACGGGGAAGCCGACCTCGAGGGTTTCCACTTCCGGGAGGTCCTGCGGCCCGACTGGCCCCGGCTCTGGTCGGTGCCCGGCTCCGTCGAGCCGAGCTGGGCGGCGAGCGAGGTCATCGGGCCCGGCGAGGAGCGCCCCGCCTTCGGCACCCAGCGCTACCAGGTGCGCTTCGAGATCTTCGGCCCCGAGAGCGCCATCACCCCGCGGCTGCGGATCAAGTCCCCCGGGGGCGACGAGCTGCCGGCGCGGTCGGCGGAGTTCCCGACGGCGACGGTGCGGCTGCCGGCGCCGCTCGACGTGCCGTCGCGGATGTTCGGCCTGAGCCAGATCGAGCCCGGCGCCGAGGCGCCGCTCGAGCTCAAGGCCACGCTGGCGGACTGGACGGCGCGCGGCCTCGCCTTCACCCGCCTCGGGGTGGTCAAGCTGCTCCTGGACCGCGCCGGCGTCGGCCTCGACGGGCTCGCCTGGGAGCGGGTGCCGCTCGACGGCACGGCGCCCGGGCGGGCCCCCGGCGAGCTGCTGCGGGCGGGCGAGCGGCTCGTCCACCTCTACCGGGACGGCGGCGACCGCGGGCGGCTCGACCGCGAAGACTCTTGTCTCGACTTCGAGAAGGGGGCGCGGATCCGGCTCCTGGGCGAGGTGTTCACCGGCGAAGGACTGGTCGAGCGCGGGAGCTGGCCGGCCGCCGCCGCGGAGGGGAGCGAATGAAAAAGAAGATCACGCTGATTCCCGGCGACGGCATCGGTCCCGAGGTCACCGCCGCCACCGTGCGGGTGCTGGAGGCGGCGGGCGGCGAGCTCGAATGGGAGACCCATTTCGCCGGCAGCGAGGCGCTGGCCCGCTACGGACATCCGCTGCCCGACGAGGTGCTGGAGTCGATCCGCGAGACGAAAGTGGCGCTCAAGGGCCCGGTGACCACCCCGGTCGGCACCGGCTTTCGGTCGGTCAACGTGGAGCTGCGCAAGCGGCTCGACCTGTTCGCCAACCTGCGTCCGGTGGAGACGACCCCGAACGTGCCCAGCCGCTACACCGACGTCGACCTGGTCGTCGTGCGCGAGAACACCGAGGGGCTCTACAGCGGGCTCGAGCACGAGGTGGTGCCCGGCGTCGTCGAGAGCTTGAAGATCATCACCGAGCGCGCCTCGACCCGGATCGCCGAGTTCGCCTTCGACTACGCGCGGCGGCACGGCAGGAAGCGGGTGACGGCGGTCCACAAGGCGAACATCATGAAGC
>JBFJMD010000105.1:0-7399 GCA_041634115.1 Thermoanaerobaculia bacterium
CGAGCAGCAGGAGCAGCGCGAGACGATGAGCGGCCTGATCCGCGGCTTCCTGATCGCGCTGCTGGTGATCTACGCGCTGCTGGCGATCCCGTTCAAGTCGTACGTGCAGCCGGCGATCGTCATGAGCGCGATCCCCTTCGGACTGGTGGGCGCCCTGTGGGGCCACGTCGCGATGGGCCGCGACCTGGCGATCCTCTCGGTCTTCGGCCTCGTCGCGCTGGCCGGCGTGGTGGTGAACGACAGCCTGGTCATGGTCGACTTCATCAACCGCGCCTACGAGAAAGGGATGCCGCTGGCGCAGGCGATCCGGCACGCCGGCACCTCCCGCTTCCGGCCGATCCTGCTCACCTCGCTCACCACCTTCGCGGGTCTCACCCCGCTGCTGGTGGAAAAGAGCGTCCAGGCCCAGTTCCTGATCCCGATGGCGATCTCCCTCGGCTTCGGCGTCCTCTTCGCCACCTTCATCACGCTGATCCTGGTGCCGGCGCTCTATGCGATCCTCGAGGACGCGAAGGCCCTCGCCCGCCGGCTGCTGGGGCTCCGGCCCGAGCCCGAGCGCGCGCCGACCGCCGGCTGAGCCGCGTTCCATCCTCTCGGCCGCCGACGGGTGCCTCAAGGCGCCGCTCGCGGCCGGCCCGCCGCGCTCACCGACGCCGTTCGGCGACGGCGCTCGGCGGCAAGGTCGGACTCGGCGCTGTGTCAGAATCCCGCCGAGATGTCCCGCGCCACGCCGTCGCCCCGGGCCGTCCCGCCGGCCTGCGCCGCAACCTCCGTCGACCGCCGGGCGGCGCCGTGAGCTCCCCCGACCGGCGGGCCTCGGACGCCCTCAAGGCCGTGGACTCGCTGCTCGCGGCGAGCCGCGGCGAGCATCCGGTCGGCGGGCGGCCGCTCGCCAACCTGGCGGCGGCGATGGCGATCGAGTACTCGGGCGCCGACCGCGGCGCGCTGCTGATCGCGCGGGAGAAGGGCCTGGTGCCGGTGCTCGCCCTCGACCGGACGCTCGAGAAGACCCCGGCCGCCGCCGGCCTGTCGGAGGTGCCGGCGGTGCTCGAGGCGGCGAGCGGCCGGCGGCTCGTGGCGGCGGGGCGACAGGTCGCGGCGCCGATCTCGATCCGCGGCCAGCTGCGCGGGGTGCTCTACCTGGAGCGCGATTCCGATCCGCTCGAGGCGGGGAGCGCCGAGCTGGCCGCGGCGGTCGCCGACCGGATCTCGACCTTGCTCTTCAGCGCCGATCTGGTCGAGGAGGTTTCGCGGCGCACCGGAGAGATGGAGACCCTGGAGTCGCTCAGCGCCGCCCTCGCCGCGGGCCGACTCTCGGCCGCCAACCTGGACCGCGCCCTCGAGGCGGTGATCGCCTACACCTCGAGCCCCGACGTCCTGCTGGGGCTGATCGACCGCCGCGGCGGGGTGCGGACGTTGCGCGTCGCGGGGCGGGAGCCGGAGTCGCTGCGGGCGCTCGGCGACCGCATCGTCGAGGGCCTGGCGCAAGGCGACGCGCGGCCGCATCCGGAGCTGCTCGGCGAGCCCTGCCTCTTCGAGGTCCTCTGGGCCGACCTCATCCCCGCCGAGCGGCCCGAGCGCGGCCGCCGGCCGGCCGGCTTCCTGGCCGCCCGCCGCCCGGCCGGCGCCCCCTACCGCAAGGAGGACCGGACCTTCTTCGCCGCCCTGGCCCACCTGCTCTCGGGCGCGCTCGCCCGGATCGACTACTTCCACCGCGCCTCGGAGGACCCGCTGACCGAGACCGGCTCGCGGCTGGCGCTGCAGATCCGGCTGGCCGAGGCCGAAGCGGCGACCCTCAAGGCCGGCAAGCCGTTCTCGGTCGTCCTGGTGGACGTCGACCGCTTCAAGGAGATCAACGATCGCCACGGGCACCTCGTCGGCGACGCCGTGCTGCAGGAGGTCGCGGCGCTGCTGCGCTCCCGGCTACGCGCCCAGGACTCGGTCGCCCGCTACGGCGGCGACGAGTTCGTGCTCATCCTGCCGCTCACCGAGTCGGAGGAGGCGGCCCACCTGGCGGGCGAGCTGCGGCAGCTGGCCGGCGAGCGGAAGTTCTCCGACCACCAGCTCTCGATCTCGCTCTCGATGGGGGTCGCGACCTTCAGCGTCGAGGCCGAAGACCTGCGCGAGATCCTGCGCCGCGCCGACGAAGCGCTCTACCAGTCGAAGAGCGCGGGCCGGAACCGGGTGACGATCTCCCCCAAGGTCGAGCTCGACCGGTAGCGCCCTGACCTGTACAGGGCGCTCGGAGAAGCCGCCCCTGCGATCGGAGTCGGCCGGGACGGAGCCCTGCCGCTTCAGCAGGAGGTGCGGAAGCCGCCGGATGAACCCGGTGCTAGACTTTCGGGGCCGACCGCCGACGCCCTCGAAGGCCTTCCGCCCGCCCATGCGCCCGTATCTCGACCTCCTCCAGCGCATCCTCGACGAAGGCATCGACAAGCCCGACCGCACCGGCACCGGCGCCCGCAGCCTCTTCGGCCACCAGCTGCGCTTCGACCTGCGCGCCGGGTTCCCGCTGCTGACCACCAAGAAGCTCCACTTGCGCTCCATCATCCACGAGCTCCTGTGGTTCCTCGCCGGCGGCAGCAACGTCCGCGACCTGAACCGGCACAAGGTGCGGATCTGGGACGAGTGGGCCGACGAGAACGGCGACCTGGGGCCGATCTACGGCGTCCAGTGGCGCTCCTGGGGCGCCGGCGACGGCCGCAAGATCGACCAGATCACCCGGGTCGTCGACTCGATCCGGCGCGATCCGCACTCCCGGCGGCACCTGGTCTCGGCCTGGAACGTCGGCGAGCTCGAGCGCATGGCGCTGCCGCCCTGCCACGTGCTCTTCCAGTTCTGGGTCGGCGACGGCGCCCTCTCCTGCCAGCTCTACCAGAGGAGCGCCGACGTCTTTCTCGGCCTGCCGTTCAACATCGCCTCCTACTCGCTGCTGACGATGATGGTGGCGCGGGCGTGCGGCCTCGAGGCGGCCGATTTCGTGCTCACCCTCGGCGACGCGCACCTCTACGCCAACCACTTCGAGCAGGCGCGCGAGCAGCTCACCCGCGAGCCGCGGCCGCTGCCGACCATGCGCCTCGATCCCCGCGCGCGCTCGATCTTCGACTTCTCCTACGACGACTTCCTCCTCGAGGGCTACGATCCCCACCCCCACATCCGCGCGCCGATCGCGGTATGAGGCTCTCGGTCATCGCGGCGGTGGCCGAGAACGGGGTGATCGGCCGCGGCAACGGCTTGCCCTGGCGTCTGCCGGAGGACCTCGCGCGGTTCAAGCGGCTGACGATGGGCCACCACCTCGTGGTCGGCCGCAAGACATTCGAATCGATCGGCCGGGCGCTCCCCGGCCGCACCCTGGTCGTCGTCACCTCGGGACGCCCCGCGCTGCCCGACGGCTGCCGGCGCGCGGCCTCGATCGACGAGGCGCTCGAGATCGCCCGCGGCGCCGGCGACGACGAGGCCTTCGTCGGCGGCGGCGGCGAGATCTACCGGCAGACGCTCGACCGCGCCGACCGCCTCTACTTGACGCGGGTCCGCGCCGCCTTCGACGGCGACGTCCGCTTCCCCGCCTTCGACCCCGAGCGCTGGCGCCTGGTCGAGCGCGTCGAGCGGCCGGCCGACGAGCGCCACGCCGTGCCCTACGCCTTCGAGGTCTACGATCGGGCGCCGGCGACCGGCGGCGCGCCACCGGAGAGGCCGTGAGCCCCGCGCCGCGGCCCGCCCGCGTCTACCGCCACCGCTGCGCCGGCCTGGTGCACGAGCTCGAGCGGCCGCTCGCCGGGCTCGACGACGGCGTCCCCGCCGACGGCCGCCTCGAGGTCCGGTTCCTCGACGCCGGCGCGATCCGCGGCAAGCTCGCCGAGCCGGACAGCGGCGGCCGCGCGGCCTGGCTCGCGCCTCCGGTCGAGGGGGTCGCGGCGCTCTCCCCGGACGGCCGCGCCGCCCTGGTGGATGAGGCCGGCGGCGCCGCGCTCCTGCGCCGGCTGGCGCCGTTCGCCTCCGCGCTCCAGGCTCGCGGCATCCTCCACGCCTCGGCGGTCCGCGACGGCGACGCGGTCGCGGCGTTCCTGGGCGAGAGCGGCGCCGGCAAGTCGACGCTGGCGCGGGCGCTGGCGCGGCTCGGACTGGCAGGCGTCGCCGACGACCTGCTGCCGCTGCGACCGGCGGAGGGCGGCATCCGGGTGCCGCTCCCCGGCCGCGCCGGCGCCGGACGCGGACGCTCCGGCCGCCTCGCCGGGCTCTTCTTCCTCGAGCGCCGGAGCGGCCTCGGGCGGATCGCCCTAGACCGCCTGTCGCCGGCGGACGCTCTCGCCGAGCTGACCCGCAACGGCTTCGGCGACCTCGCGAGCCGGGCGCTCTGGCGGAGCCAGTTCGACCTCCACGCGCGGCTGGCGCGCGAGGTCGCCGCGTTCCGTCTCGGCCTGCCGGCGGGAATCGAGCGCCTCGAGGCGGCCGCGGCCGAGCTGGCGGAGCGGATCCGCTCCGCCCTCGGCTGACGGGGGCGCAGAGGTCGCGATGGGCGGCATCGGCGGGTGGGTGAGCTGGGAGGGCGCCCCCGTCGATCCGCGGCTCGGTCGGCGGATGCTGGCGCCGATTCGACACCGCGGCCCGGATGGGCTCGACTGGGAAGCGCGGGGCACCGTCGGCCTGGGTCGCGCCCGCCTGGCGCTCCGGCGCCGCGGCGAGCGGGCGTTTCCGATCTGGTCGGAGCCGGGTCCGCTGGGGCTGGCCGCCGACGCCCGCCTCTTTCACCGCGCCGAGCTCGCAGCGGAGCTGGGCCTGGGCGACGCGGGCGGGCCGGGCGGCGGCCCCGATCTCCCCGACGAGGCGCTGATCCTCGCCGCCTACCGGCGCTGGGGGGAGGAGCTGGCCGAGCGGCTGGACGGCGACTTCGCCTTCGCGCTCTGGGACGGCGCCCGCCGCCGGCTGCTGCTGGCGCGCAGCCCCTGCGGCGCGCGCCCGCTCTTCTACCGCTCGGAGCCGGCGCGCCTCCTCTTCGCCTCCGAGCCCAAGCAGATCCTCTGCCTGCCCGGGGTCGAGACGCGGCCCGACGACCTCGTCGTCGGCGAGTATCTCTTCGACAAGTTCGAGGAGATGCGCCGCACCTTCTTCGAGGGGATCCGGCGGCTCGAGGCCGGGCACGTGGCGGTCGCCTCGGGCGCGGCCCCTCGGACCCGGCGCTACTGGCGCCCCGACCCCGGGCTCGCGCCGGCGTCCGGCGCCGCGGGCGGGCACCTCGAGGTCTTTCGCCGCGCCCTCGTACGCTCGGTCGCCGAGCGGCTGGAGACCGAGTTTCCGGTCGTCGCCCACCTGAGCGGCGGCCTCGACTCGTCGTCCATCGTCGCCGTCGCCGCCGGCCTGGTCCGCGACGGGGTCCCGAGCTTCGAGACCGTCGCCTGCAGGTTCGACGGCCTGCCCTGCGACGAGGGCGCCTACATCGCGGCCGTCGCCCGCCGCTCACCCTTCCCGCACCGCGAGGTGCGGCCGCTCGAGCGCGATTCGCTGGACGGGCTGACCGAGGACCTCTGGCAGCTCGACTCGCCGTACGCCGACCTCCAGCGCTCCCAGTTCGAGGCCATCTCCGAGCGCGCGGAGAGGCTCGGCGCCCGCACCGCGCTCACCGGGGTCGGCGGCGACGAGCTGCTCCAGGAGACCTTCTATCTGCGCGACCTGGCCCGGCGCGGGCGCTTCGGCCGGCTCGTCGCCGAAGCCTGGCGCGGCGACCGGCTGGGGGCGATGTCCACGACCGCGCTCCTCGCCGACGCCCTGAAGGAGATCGTGCCGCCGGCCGTCAAGAAGGCCGGCAAGCGGCTGCTGCGCCGCCAGGGCTGGCGGCCGCCGGACTGGGTCGCTCCGGAGTTCGCCCGCTTCTTCCTCGGCTGCCCGGAGCCGCCGCCGCCCCCCCGAGGCGGCTTTCCGACCCTGACCCAGGAGTACGCCTTCCGCTTCCTCCACCACCCGAGGGTGCTCTGGGGGCTCGAAGCGCTCGAGGCGCGGAGCGCCTACCGCGGCATCGTCCCCCAGCACCCGTTCTGCGACCGGCGGCTGGCGGAGACGGTCCTCGCGATCCCCTTCGACTGCCGGCGGCCGCGCGGCCGCTGGAAGCGGCTGCTCCGCGACGGGCTCGCGGACGCGCTGCCGCCGGAGGTGCGGGAGCGCAAGGGCAAGGCGGTCTTCGACGCCTTCAGCCTCGCCGTGCTCGCGCGCCACCGGGCGGCGCTGGCGGAGAGGGTCCTGGACGGCGGCGAGTGGCGCGCGGCGCCCTACGTCCGCCGCGCCGCCGTCGAGCGCCTCTTCGCGCGCTCCGAGCTCGACCTCGCCGACTCGCTCACGCTCTGGCAGGTCTCCTGCCTGGAGTTGTGGCTGCGCCAGCTCGTCCGCTACACTTCGAGCGCCAGAGAGAACCCATGAGCCGCAGCCCCGCAGGCCCGCCACCGGGTGGCGACGGGGAAGCCCGCCGGGAGGAGACGAGGCGGCGCCCCTACCGGCCTCCCGAGCTGCGCGTGCTCGGACACGTGGCCGAGGTGACCCGCAAGACCGGCATGAACTTCGACATGCAGCAGAACTTCAAGGTCGGCGCGGGCTGAGGCCGTTGCCGGCTCGCGGCGGCGTGCGGGCGTCTCTCTTCTTCCTCTTCGACCGGATCCACCGGCGCGCCAGCAACGCGCTCTCCGCCCTCCATCAGGGGATCTGGCTGGGCCTCCTCGGCCGCGCGGCGCTGCACGAGGTGGCGATGCGCCAGTATCTCGGCTGGGACGAGTACCGCGACCCCGCCTACAACCGCTCGGGGCTCTACGCCTGGGAGGAGAGCGTCGTCGAGCGCTACTTCTCGGACTGCCGGTCGCTGCTGGTGACGGCGGCCGGCGGCGGGCGCGAGGTGCTGGCGCTGCTGGAGCGGGGCTTCGCGGTCGAGGCCTTCGAGTGCTCGCCGGGCCTCGTCGAGGCCGGCAACCGGCTGCTCGAGGAGTGCGGCCGGGAGGCGTCGATCGAGCTCGCGCCCCCGGACCGGGTGCCGGAGAGCGCCGGGAGCCACGGCGGGGCGATCGTCGGCTGGGGGGCCTACATGCACGTCCCGGGGCGCGCGGCGAGGGTCGCCCTCCTGCGCCAGCTCGCCGCCCGGCTCCCCGCCGGGGGGCCGATCCTGCTGTCGTTCTACACGCGGCCGGGCGACACCGCCGCCTACCGGACGATCGCCGCCACCGCCAACCTGCTCCGCCGCCTGCGCCTCGACCCCGACCGCGTGGAGCGCGGCGACACCCTGGCCAAGACCTTCGACCACCACTTCACCGAGGCAGAGCTGCGGGCCGAGGTCGAGGCCGCGGGCCTCGAGCTGGTCCACTTCGCCCGCGCCCCCTACCCTCACGCGGTCGCCCGGGTCGCGGGCGCCGTGCCCGCGGGGGAC
>JBFJMD010000106.1:0-7390 GCA_041634115.1 Thermoanaerobaculia bacterium
CCGCCCGCGCCGCGCGCGGCGGCCTCTGCGGTTCCTGGGGGTCGTCCAGCTTCGCACGGTCCGGCTAGAGCCCGCCTGGCACGATGGCCGGCCTCCGCCGGCCCTCGCGCTTCATATCCGTTCGTTGCCCTGGGACGGTGCGCCCCGGCCGACTCTGCCTGCGGGCGCGATCGAAGAATCCTCTTCGGCCCCGCCGGCGCTCCGGGTTCCGGGGTGGCCCTCCCGGGGGCCTCCGCGGGACCCGCAGCGCCGGAGGTGCCGAAGCCGAATCTTCGAAGACCGCCGTGACAATCGTGCTACGATTCACACGGGTTCCGCCATCGCGAACCCTCCGGCCATCACCGATCTGGACTGCCAAAGGAGATTCCCCGTGAGACGGTTTCCGGGCGTCGATTACCTCGACTTCGACTCGTTGCTCAGCGAAGAGGAGCGGCTGGTGCGGGACACGGTCCGCGAGTTCGTGGACGACCGCGTCGTGCCGATCATCGAAGAGTGCCACCGCGAGGGCCGCTGCCCCATCGAGCTCGTTCCCGAGATGGGGCACCTCAACCTCTTCGGGGCCAATTTCAGCGAGTACGGCCTGCCGGGCCTCAACGCGGTCGCCTACGGCCTCATCATGCAGGAGCTGGAGCGCGGCGACTCCGGGCTGCGCAGCTTCGTCTCGGTCCAGAGCGCCCTCGTCATGTACCCGATCTACACCTTCGGCTCGAAGGAGCAGCGCGACCGCTGGATCCCGGCGCTCGCCAGCGGCGAGGCGATCGGCTGCTTCGGGCTGACGGAGCCGGACTTCGGCTCGAATCCGGGCGGCATGCGCACCACCGCGCGGCGGGTCGGCAACGAGTGGGTGCTCAACGGCGCCAAGCAGTGGATCACCAACGGCACCCTGGCCGACGTCGCCGTGGTCTGGGCGAAGACCGAGGACGGCGTCCGCGGCTTCCTGGTCGAGAAGGGGACCCCGGGCTACAGCGCCAGCGACCAGCACGGCAAGTTCTCGCTGCGGGCCTCGGTCACCTCGGAGCTGGGCTTCACCGACTGCCGGATCCCGGCCGAGAACCTGCTGCCCAAGGCCGAGGGCCTGAAGCCGGCGCTCATGTGCCTCAACCAGGCGCGCTACGGCATCGCCTGGGGCGGGCTCGGCGCCGCCATGGACTGCTACGACACCGCCCTGCGCTACGCCAAGGAGCGGATCCAGTTCGGCGGCCAGCCGATCGCCAGCCACCAGCTCGTGCAGGACAAGCTGGTCTGGATGATCAGCGAGATCACCAAGGGGCAGCTGCTGGCGCTGCAGCTCGGGCGCATGAAGGACAGCGGCCGGCTCAAGCACTTCCACGTCTCCATGGGCAAGCGCAACAACGTCTGGGTGGCGCGCGAGTGCGCGAAGCTGGCGCGCGACATCCTGGGCGCCAACGGCATCGTCGACGACTACCCGGTCATCCGCCACATGCTGAACATCGAATCGGTCTTCACCTACGAGGGCACCCACGACATCCACGCCCTGATCGTCGGCGAGGCGATCACCGGCATCCCCTCGTTCAACCCCCCGGCGACGGCCGAGAAGCCCGCGCCGGCCGCGGCCCGGTAGGCGCACGATGCAGCTCGACAGGTTTCTGGAGCGGGAGTTCGTCAAGGTCTGCGAGACCGCCGCGGTGGCGGCGGCGCAGACCATGGGCTACGGCGACCCGCGCGAGTCGGACCGGGTCGCGGTCGAGGCGATGCGCGCGACGCTCGACAGCATCGAGATCGCGGGCCGCATCGTCATCGGCGAGGGCGAGCGCGACGAGGCGCCGATGCTCTTCGTGGGCGAGACCGTCGGCACCAAGAAGGGAGATGGCGACGGCCCGGCGGTGGACATCGCCGTGGACCCCCTGGAGGGCACCAACCTCTGCGCCACCGGCTCGCCGGGGGCGATCGCGGTGCTCGCCGCCGCCGAGCAGGGCGGCCTGCTCTACGCCCCCGACATCTACATGGACAAGATCGTCGTCGGGCCGACGGCCCGCGAGGCCCGCGTCCACCTCGACGCCCCGGCGGCGGAGAACCTCCGCAACATCGCCACCGCCTACGGGCGCGAGGTGTCGGACCTGTCGGTCGTGGTGCTCAACCGCGAGCGCCACCGCCAGCTCATCGCCGACATCCGCGCCGCCGGGGCCCGCATCCGGCTGATCTCCGACGGCGACCTGTCGGCGGGGATCGCCGCCGCCGTGCGCGGCACCGGCGTCCACGCGGTGATGGGCATCGGCGGCGCCCCGGAAGGGGTGATCACCGCCGCCGCGATGCGCTGCCTCGGCGGCCAGATCCACGCCCGCCTCACCCCGCTCGACGAGCGTCAGCGGCGGCGGGTGAAGGAGGTCGGGATCCAGGACGTCGAGAAGATCTACGACCGCGACGACCTGGCGCCGGGCAGCCAGATCGTCTTCTGCTGCACCGGAGTCACCGACGGCCAGCTTTTGCGCGGCGTCCGCTTCTTCGGCGGCGGCTACCGCACGACGACGCTGTTCATGTCGCTGTCGCGCAAGCTCATCCGCTTCGTCGACACCATCCACCGCGAAGACACCGGCATCCCGGTGCTGTTCCAGTAGCCGCGGCCGGATCCGGGCCGCCGGTCCCGCCCCGCGCCCGGCTCGGAGGCGGGCCGGCCGGCGCTATAATGTGCCACCCTCCCGGTCATGAGCATCTCCGGCAATCTCAAGACGATGGAGCTCGCGGAGCTCTTCCAGTGGCTCTCCCACGGCGGCAAGACCGGCACCCTGGTGATCAACAACGGCATCGTCGAGAAGCGAATCTACTTCCGCGACGGCAGCATCATCGCCACCGCCTCGAGCAATCCCAAGGAGTACCTCGGCCACTTCCTGGTGAGCCACGGCTACATCGACGAGCACGTCCTCGCCAAGGCGATGGAGATGCAGGACGCCAACAAGATGCTGCTCGGCAAGATCCTGGTCACCATCGGCGCCATCGGCGAGGACGACCTCGACCGGATGCTGCGCCTGAAATCCGAGGAGACCGTCTACGAGGTCTTCACCTGGCCGGAGGGGGACTTCCGCTTCCACGACGGCGAGCTGCACGATTTCCACATGATCCCGATGTCGCTCGAGGTCACCGGACTGGTGCTCGAGGGCGCGCAGCGGGTGGACGACTGGGGCCGGATACGCGGCCGCATCTCCTCGGATCAGATGGTGCCGGTGGCGGTGGGTGAGCTCGAGCCGCCCCGCGACGACGACCGCGCCCGCCACATCCTGACCTTCGTCGACGACGACCGCTCGATCGAGGAGATCGCCCTCCACTCGCACTCGAGCGAGTTCCACGTCTTCCGCGTCCTCTTCGATCAGCTCCAGCGAGGCCGGATCAAGCTGGTGAGGCCGCGGAGCATCGCGGCCGCCGACCCCCCCGAGCGCGGCGGCGAGGCCGTCGGCTCCGGGTCGCTCATCGACGCCGCCGACGCCCACCTCAAAGCCGAGCGCTTCGAGCTGGCGCTGCGCCACCTGCGGGCGGCGGTCAGCCTCGAGCCCGACGACAAGAAGATCCAGAGCACCGTCAAGCGGGCCCACGGCGTGATCGTCAATCGGGTGCGCGACGCCGGCCTCAAGGACGACGCGGTGCCGGTGCTCGAGCGCACGTTCGAAGAGCTGACCTCGCTCGACATCACCCCGCAGGAGGGCTTCATCCTGACCCGGATCAACGGCAGCTACGACGTCCAGACGCTGCTCAAGATCAGCCCGATGCCGGCGCTCGACGCGCGCCTCGTCTTGTTCCGGCTGCTCGAGGCCGGCCACATCTCGCTGCGGCCGCGATCCGAAGAGGGCTAGCCCCGCGATGCGGCCGAAGGACCTCCACCCGCTGTTCGCGGCGCTGCCGGAGGGCTTCGCCGCCGCCTTCGACCCGGATGCGCCGTGGGCGCTGCTCGGCGAGCCGCTCGAGGCGGCGCTGGCCGCCCTGCCGTCGGCCGACCTGCGCGCCGCCGTCGGTCCCGAGGTCCACCTCCTGGGCGACCGGATCGCGATCGGCGAGGGCACCCGCATCCTGCCCGGCGCGGTGATCCTGGGACCGGCGCGCATCGGCCGCGACGTGGAGATCCGCCCCGGCGCCTTCCTGCGCGGCGGCGTCTGGATCGGCGACGGTTGCGTCGTCGGCGCCAACACCGAGGTCAAGCACGCGATCCTGCTCGACGGCGCGCGGGCGCCGCACCTCAACTACGTCGGCGACTCGATCCTCGGCTCCGGGGTCAACCTGGGGGCGGGGACCATCCTCTCGAACTTCCGCTTCGACGGGCGGCCGGTCGCGGTGCCGGCGGACGGCGGCAAGATCGCCACCGGTCTGCGCAAGCTGGGCGCGATTCTCGGCGACCGCTCCCAGACCGGCTGCAACTGCGTCCTGCATCCCGGCGTCGTGGTCGGCACCGACACCGTGATCTACCCCGGGGCGCTGCTCGCGCCGGGGATCTACCCGGCCCGCCGGGTCCTCAAGCTGCGTCAGGAGCTGCGTCCGGCTCCGCTGCGGGAGGCTCCGGGTACTTGACCACGACGACCGTGCGGTCGTCGCTCTGCGGCCGGCCGCGGCCGAAGGCCTTGAGGTCCTCGAAGATGCGGTCGATGATCGCCTCGGCGCTCTCGCGCCGGTTGCGCCGCACCACCCGCAGCAGCCGCTCCACCCCGTACTCGGCGACCTGCCCGTCCTCGCCGCGCCCCTTCGCCTCCACGATCCCGTCGGTGTAGAGCACGACGAGGTCGCCGGGCGCCAGCCGCACGTAGCCGCGCTCGTAGCTGGCGCCGGGAATCGGGCCGAGCACGGCGCCGCCCTCGGAGAGCGGCGTGGCGCGCCCCCCGCTGGCGACGTGGAACGGCGGGTTGTGGCCGGCGTTGACGTAGATGAAGATCCCCGAGACGTCGATCTCGCCGTAGAACATCGACACGAAGCGGCTGGTCAGCGTGCTCTCGTGGATGATCCCGTTCAGCCGCTCGACCGTGCGCACGATCTTGTAGTCGCGCGACATCCCCATCCGCAGACCGGTGTAGATGTCGCGCACCTGGAGCGCCGCGGGCAGGCCGTGCCCGGTGACGTCGGCGATCGCCACCCCGACGATCTTGTCGGTGATCTCGATGAAATCGTAGAAGTCGCCGCCGACGATCTCCAGCGACTCGGTGCGGCCGCGGATCTCGAACGGGCCGAGGCTCGGCGCGCTCTGCGGCAGGATCGAGTTCTGGATCCGGCGCGCCTCGCGCAGCACCTCGGTCATCCGCTCCTGTCGCAGGCGCTGGTCGATCGAGTGGCGCAGGATGCCGAGCGAGAACAGGATCCCGGAGCGTTCGGCGTCCGGCGCCACGTCGAAGGCCAGGATGTAGGGCTCGTCGCCGACCCGGATGGCGGCGAACTTCTCCACCCCGAGCGACTCCTCGATCCGCGGGTCGAGGCTGCCGTCGCCCCGCTCGACCAGGATCGCGCCCTTCTGCAGCACGTCCTCCATGGGCTCGTAGTCCGCCGCCAGCCGCATCCCGTCGGGCAGCACCTTCGCGGCGCCGAAAGTGGCGACGACCACGAAGTCGGCGCCGCGGCGCCGGTAGATGCGGCCGCCGAGGATGCCCAGCTCGTCGCGGAACTTCTCGATCACGCCGTGGGCGAGGAGATGGACTGTCTCGGCGGCGTCGGTGGCCTCGGCGGTCCCCGCCACCAGCTCCTCGACGCTCTTCATCAGCTCGGCGTAGTCGATCTGGCGCGGCCGCGGCGCGCCGCCGCCCGACTCGTGCTCCGGCCCGCGACCCCCGGTCCCGACCCCGCTCGGCGCTTCCCGGCCCGTCTCTTCCATGGTCCGCCCTTCCCTCCCTAGCCGTGGTCGATCAGGGCCCGGACGATCCGGTCCTGGGCCCGTCGCGCGTCCCAGACGCTCGGCACCGCGTTGCACAGGATCGAAAAGGCGTAGACGCGGCCGGAGCCCGCCTTGGCGTAGCCCGACAGGGTCGAGACGCCGGAGAGCGAGCCGGTCTTGGCCAGCACGTTGTCGCGGTAGCGGGGCTCGGACAGCCGCGTCTTCCAGCGTCCCTCGGGGCCGCCGCTGGCCGGCATCGAGAGCGCGAACTCCCGGCCCAGCGGGTGGCCGAACATGTGACGCAGCAGGTGGGTGAGCTGTCGCGGCGTGAAGCGGTTGTTGCGGCTCATGCCGGAGCCGTCGGCCAGCGAGTAGCTCCCCGGCGGGATGCCGATGCTCTCCAGGAACTCGCGCAACACCTCGAGCCCCGCCCCCCAGCTGCCGTCGCCGCAAAGCTCGAGCCCGAGGACCTTGAGCAGGCTCTCCGCGAAGAAGTTCTGGCTGTTCTTGTTCGTCACCTCCACCGCGGTCAGCAGGTCGGTGCGATGGACCGCGAGCCGCCGCCAGCCGTCCTCCGGCAGCCCGCTCACGTGGCGCAGCTCGCCGCCGACCTCGACCCCCTCGTCGGCCAGCGCCCGGCGCAGGGCGGAGCCGAAGTAGGCGACCGGGTCCGGCACCGTGACCCAGGCCTCGACCGGCTCGGCGCCGCGATAGACGCGGCCCGCGACGTCGACCACCCGGCTGCCGGCGGCGCGGTGGATCGAGACCCGGTGGCGGCGGGCGGAAGAGGTGGTGCTGGCGCGGTTGCGGATCTCGAACTGCGGCGGGCCGGGCACCACCTCGACGCGCGCGGGCAATCCGGGGCGAGCCGCCGGCAGCACCCGGACGAGCTGGCAGTTGTCGCTGAAGCTCAAGGCGTCCACCGGCGCCTCGTACCAGCGCCCGAGCTGGTCGCGCGGCCAGTCGGGGTGGACCCGCAGCGGCTCGAAGCGCCCGTTGGCGAGGTAGAGGTCGCCCGAGATCCGGCGGATCCCCAGCTCTTTGAGCCGCGCCGCCCAGCCCCGGAAGACGGCGAGCGGATCGCCGTCGAAGGAGCGGCCGGAGATGTTCGGGTCGCCGCCGCCGACGATCCCGAGGTCGCCCTCGAGCCACTCCCCGAGGAGCCAGCCGCGCACCGCCATCTCGGTCTCGAAGAAGTAGCCGGGGCCGAGCCGGTCGAGCGCCGCGGCGGTGGTGACCAGCTTGGTGTTCGAGGCCACGATGCGCAGCTCGTCCGCGGCGTGCGAGAACACCTCCCGGCCGTTCAGCAGGTCGATCACGTGGACGCCGACGACGGGCGCCGCCGGGCGAGCCGCCCGCACCGCCTCCTCGAGAGAGCCGCGCAGAGAGTCGATCGACGGCGCGGTGTCGGCGGCGGCCGAGGCGGCGGCGGCCGCGAGCAGGGCCAGGGCCGCCAGCGCCGGTCGCCGGGCGAGACGGGTCGGGAGCAGGTGGGCGCGGCCGGCGCGGCTACTGGTCGCTCTTCTCGAGATAGCGGTAGAAGTCCCCATCGGTCGAGAGGATCAGCCAGGTCTCGGAGTCGACCGTCTTCTC
>JBFJMD010000107.1:0-7323 GCA_041634115.1 Thermoanaerobaculia bacterium
GCAGCGCGCCGAGCTCGAGCTGGAACGCGCCTTCGGGGACGATCGACGCCGACTCGGTCTGATCCGGCCGGTCGGTGACCATCGGCTCGGTCTGCGCGAGCAGGGCGGCCGGGGCGGCCGCCAACGCCAGGACCCAAAACCCGCCCAGGGCCGCCCACCCGATCGCTCTCACCTCGGTCTCCTCCCGCCCGGCTCAGCGCACCCAGCGCCGGACCCAGAAGGTCAGGTTGTCGAGAACGGTGACCACCGCGATGATCACCAGCAGCAGCACCGCGACCTTCTCGTATTGGAAGCCGCGCACGTAGAGCAGGATGTAGTAGCCGACGCCGCCGGCCCCCACCAGGCCGAGCACCGCGGCGTCGCGGAAGTTCATCTCCAGCCGGTAGACGGTGAAGGCCACCACCTGCGGGATCGACTGCGGCAAGAGCCCGTAGCGCAGCGTCTGCGCCCAGGTCGCGCCGGTGCCGTCGACCGCGTTCAGGATCCCCTTCTCCGCCGTCTCGAACTCCTCGGCGTAGAACTTCCCCAGCATGCCGATCGAGTGGAAGGCGATCGCCAGCATCCCCGGGAAGGGCCCCAGCCCGACCGCGGCCACGAAGAGCATCGCGACCACGATGAGCGGCACCGAGCGGATGAAGCCGAGCAGCCACTTGACCGGGTGCGAGACCCAGGCCGGCGAGACGTTCGAGGCCGCCAGGAATCCGAGCGGCAGCGAGAACACCACGGCCACCGCGGTCCCCGCCAGGGCGATCATCAGCGTCTCGGCGGTCGAGTGCGCCACCACCCGGGCGACGCTCCAGTCGGGCGGCACCAGGCGGCTGAAGAACTCGGCGAAGCGGTCGCCGGAGCGCGCCAGCAGCGCGAGGTCGAACTCCGACCAGCGCAGCGCCCAGAGGACGAGGGCGCTAATCGCGAACCAGCCGCAGCCCTGGAGGAGGATCCTCCGCCGCCACGCCCGTTGCAGCTCCGTCACTTCGATCTCTCCTCTCGTCGCGTTGGGACGACCGCCGGCCGCCGCCGCCGCGGTAGACCAGCTCGGCGTCGCGCTCGCCGAAGCCCTCCGGCGGACCGTCGTAGACCAGCCGCCCGTCGGCCAGGCCGATGAAGCGGGTCGCGAACTTGGCGGCGAGCGACGGTTGGTGGAGGTTGACCACCAGCGTCATGCCGCGGCGGGCGACGCAGGCCACCAGCAGCTCGAGCGCGTCCTCGGCGAGCTCCGGGTCGAGGGCCGACACCGGCTCGTCGGCCAGGATCACGTCCGCCTCCTGCATCAGCGCGCGGGCGATCGCCACCCGCTGCCGCTGGCCGCCGGAGAGGGTCTCCACCCGCCGCGAGCCGAGCCCGCCCAGCTCCACCTCTTCCAGGATGTCGGCCGCCTTCTCCCACTCGGCCCGCGGGTAGACGCCGAGCAGGCTCTTCCAGGGCGCCACCCGGCCCAGGCAGCCGTGCAGCACGTTGCCGACCGCGGTGAGCCGCGGCACCAGGAAGTACTCCTGGTCGATCATCGCCACCCGCCGCTGGCGCCGGCGCCGCGCCTCGGGCGCCGCCGGGTCGCGGCCGAGGACCTCGACCCGCCCGGTCGTGGGCCGCAGCCGTCCCTTGACCAGCCGCGACAGCGTCGTCTTGCCGGAGCCGCTGTGGCCGAGGACGAACACCCGCTCGCCGCGGCGGATCTCCAGGTGCTCGACGTCGAGCGCCAGCACGCGGCCGAAGAGCGCGTGGACCGACTCCAGCCGGATGACCGTCTCGGCGCTCACCGGCGTAGGAACCCGTACTCGCGGGCGACCCGGGCCACCTCCGCGTAGGTGCCGTCGTCGGCCACGATGTAGCCGTCGACGCTGTAAAGATGCGCGAGCAGGTCCCGGCGCGGCCCCTCGTTGAGGGCCAGGAGCGCCGAGCGCACCCCCTCCACGAGCGCCCGGTCGAGCCCCTTGCGGACGACCACCGCGTGCGACGGGATCGGCCGCGAGTCGGCGATCGCCACCACCTCGTCCCGCTCCTCCGGCCGCAGCAGCGAGTAGGAGTACTGCCCCACCCCGGCGGCGTCCACGAACCGGTTGTAGACCGCCCGGATCGCCTGCTCGTCGCCGCCGGCGAAGTAGATCTTGCGGAAGTAGCGGTCGGCGGCCTCGCGGTCGGGGACGAGGCCGGCCGCCCGGAAGGTGTCGAGCGGATACATGTAGCCGGAGGACGAGAGCGGGTCGACGAAGGCGATCGTCTTGCCGCGAAGGTCCTCGAGCTCGCGGATGCCGCTGTCCTTGCGCACGAAGATGCGCGAGACGTAGGTCGCCGAGCCGTTGTAGATCTCGCCCAGGATCGGGTAGGCGCCCGCCTCCTGGTGGGCGATGACGTACTGGAGCGGCCCCATGAAGCCGACGTCCGCGGTCTCGTTCTTCAGCGCCTCCACCACCGCGGCGTAGTCGGTGGCGGCGAAGTGCCGGACCTCGCGGCCCAGGCGCTCCTCCAGGTACTCGACCACCGGCTCGACGTTCTCGAGCAGCTGGTTCGGGTTCTCGTAGGCGATGAAGACGATGCGCAGCGGCGCGGGCGCCTTCTGGGCGGCGACCGCGAGCGGCGCTGCGAACCCGAGCGACGCCAGGAGGCCGGCGGCGAGGAGGCGCCGAGCCCCGGAGATCCCGGCGCCGCTCACTTCAGCACCGCCGCGTTCTCGCGGTAGAGGTCGCGGTACTCGGCCACCCGTTCTCCGGCGGTCGCCGCGTCGCCGGCCGCGGCCGCCCCCCGCGCCTCGTCCATCAGCTCCGCCAGCCGGTCGAGCACCCCCAGGTAGCCCGGGTCGCGGACGTCCCACTTGTGGGCGCGGATCTCGAAGGCGACGGTGGCGAAGGCGAGGGCGGCCAGGTCGAGCCGCTCGCGCGAAGCGAGGAACTCCCAGGTCGAGAGGAAGAAGCCGAACTCCTCCATCTCGGCCTCCAGGGTGTGCACGGTGTCCTCGTAGGCCTCGACGCCGTCGCCGACGGTCTCGAGGTAGGCGACGAGGTCCGCCGCCTCGCCCGCCTGAAGCCCGAGGGCGAAGCGCTCGTCGAACCATTCGACCACCGACTCCAGGGTCGGCAGGCTGCCGTCGTGGAAGTAGGGGGCGGTGAACCGCGCTCCCAGCAGCGTCGGCGTGTCGAGGGCGCGGTCGCGCGAGCCCGGCGCCGCCCCCGGGACCGAGCCGATGTCGTGCCGCCGGCGGTCCAGAAAGTGGTCCGAGGGCACGTGGCAGGTGGCGCACGAGCGCCCGCCCAGGCCCGCGAAGGGCCGGTGGAAGATCTCCTCGCCGCGGCGCGCCGGCTCCGGCGCGCCGGCCGCCAGCCGCCCGTCGGGCGCCAGCGCCGGGTTGGGCAGGAAGTCGAACTCCAGCATGTAGGCGACCATCGCGTCGAGGACCAGCGGGTCGGGCTCCGGCCCGTTGAACTCGTTGACGATCACGTTGCGCACGAACTCGCGCAGCGAGTCGAAGCGGCCGTTGCGCCCGTAGGGGGCGGTGAAGCGGATGCCCCGCAGGTCGGGGATGTCGAGCGGATCGTAGAGGGCGTTGTTGGCGTGCGGCGCGAAGAAGGCGTTGGAGACGTCCATCGTCCCCGGCCGCGCCGACAGCCCCGGGATGAAGAAGCCCGGATTGGTGACGCCCTTGTTGTGGCAGGTGTTGCAGGTCAGTCCGAGCGAGCGCGCCGGCTCGCCGAAGATCTCGCGGCTGTCGAAGGCCATGTCGCCCAGGGCGATCAGGACCGTCTCGCTCTCGTCCACCCCGCGCTCCGCCATGTTGAGCACCTGGCGCGGGCGCGGCAGCTGCTTGTTCAGGTTGCTGGCCGGGGGCAGCAGCGCCGGCGCCAGGGCGCCGCCGCCGCCGAGCGGCTCGAGGCCGGCGCTGCGGGAGACCCGGAAGCGCTCGCCGAAGCGGGTCTCGACGTAGCCGGCGATCTCGCCGGCGTCCCCGGCGAACGCCTCGCGGTCGGGCTCCACGCGGCCGACCCCGAGCACCCCGGGGCTCCCCAGGGCGCTCGACATCTCCAGCCAGCACTCGCCGATCGTGCGGAAGGCCTCGGGGTCGGCGAGACGCACCGCCGGCTCGAAGGCGGCCCAGACCTGGCGCGCCGCCTCCAGCTCGCGCGCGGCCCGGGAATAGTCGTCGAGGGCGAGGCCGGCGGCCCGGATGCGCAGGTTCAGGGTCCGGGCCACGGCCCGGGTCGAAAGCTCGAGCAGCCGGCCGGCCGCCTCGAGGCGCTGCTCCCGGGGGACCGGCCCGCCGCTCGCGACCGGCTCGACGACCGCGAAGGTGGCCTCGCGCAGCGCTTCGCCCTCCTCCGGCGCGACCTCCGCCAGGGCGTCGGCGATCCGCGCGGCGTCCCGCTCCGCCTCCGCCCACGGCACCGGATTGAGCCGCAGCAGGAAGCCCAGCCGGCGGTAGCTCTCGGCGACCGGGTGGAGCTTTTCAGGCGGCACCACGTGGGCGCCGGCCGGCGGCGCAAAGAGGGCGGCGAGGGCCGCGAGCCCGAGGAGCGCCAGGAGCGCGAGCAGCGCCGCGCGTGGGCGGCGGCGGGCGGCCGCGAAGTGGGCGGGAGAAGAGAGGGTCGGGAGCATTGGGTTGGCGCCTCTTTTGAATAGTCAAAATTCTAAGCTCGATCTTCGAAAAAATCAAGTCGGGCGCTCATCCCTCACGGAATCAGCAACTTGCGCGAGATCGCCGACCCCGCGCGGGTCAGCGCGGAGCGGGAGGCCGGGGCTTCGCCGGGGCGGGCTTCTCCGCCGGGGCGGGCTCCTCGGTGGGCTCCTCGGCGACCCAGTCGCGAACGCAGAGGGCCCGCAGGCCGAGCGACAGGTGGCCGTTGACCGAGAACGGCTTCCGGAAACGGAAGTTGAAGTTCCAGACCCTCTCGTCGCCGTCGAGGTCCGTGCTCCAGGGGCAGCAGGCGGTCAGGACGAAGGGATCGAGGATCTTGAACTCCCGCTGCGACCAGATGGCGTGGAGGGTCTCGAGCTCCGCCAGCGTCGGCAGCCGCCAGTCCTCGAACCCGGCCAGCGTGGACTGCTCGCAGAAGGCCGCCGCCGCCTTCCAGGTGACGTCGAGGCCGCCGTCGCGCCGCGCCCACATCAGGTCGGTCTTCTCGTCGCGGAAGACCGCCTCGCGGCGCTCTTTCAGGTGCGTCTCGCGGAGGGTCTTGAGCATCGGGATCCGCACCCGCCGCGGCTTGGGCGCCTCGATCTGGACCGTCTCCGTCCAGATCGCCGCGGGCGTCTTCGTGGAGCTCGCCGTGAGCTTGCGGCTGCCGGCGGCGATCTCGACCTCGAGCGGCACGTTCTCCTCGAGCGCGACGGCCGCGCCGCCGTCGACCGTGAGCAGGCAGGGGGCGTCGGCCACCACCGTGACCTCGACCATGACGACCTTGGCCGGCCGCAGCGGCCGCAGCGCCTTCGGGATCCTCATGGCCGGCGACGCGCTCAGCGCCAGCTTGTAGGCGAGCTCGGGCAGGGCCTCGACGCCGGCCCCCACCGGCCCCGCCGCGAAGAGGACGGCGATGAGGGCGAGCAGCGTGGAAAGGAAACGGTGCATCGCCACCCACCAAAGTCTCACAACCGCAGTATACGGAACCCCCACTCGTAGCGCCCGGACCTGTGCCGGGCGGATCCCCAATCTGTGCCGGGCGATCCCCAGGACCCGTGCCGGGCAAATCCAGACCCGCGCCGGGCGATCCCCCGAACCCGCGCCGGGCGATCCCCAGGACCCCTGCCGGGCGCGCCCGATTCCGAACGCCCCCACCGGTGGAGGCGCTACCTCAGCCGGTAGGAGAGAAACGTGCGGACGTTGACGAGCTCTTCGGTGCGGATCGGGGCGCCGCGGCGCCGCTCGATCTCGAGCGGGGTGTAGAAGAGCTCGAGCGCCGCGCGCAGGCGCCCCGCCCCGCGCCAGGCGACGCCCGCGGTGAGCGAGACGCTGGTGCCCTCCGTGGTGAGCTGCGAGCGGTCGTCGATGCCCGAATAGAGGGCCCGCACGTCGAAGTCGAGATCGAACCAGTTGAGCGCCGCCCCCAGGTAGGGCTCGAGGCCCGCCGTCCCCCGCGGCGCCCGCGCGGCGGCGAGCTCGAAGCTCGACGAGACGATCGTGATGCGGTCGCGCGAGGGCACCTCGCAGCCGAAGGGATTCAGGCGCCGGTCGGCGCCGGCCTCCACGGCGATTCGCGGGCAGGTCAGGTCCCCCTTCATCGTCCCCGTCTGGCCCACCAGCCGACCGCCCAGCCGCCAGCGCTCGCCCCCGGCGAGCGGTCTCCCCAGGGCCGCGGCGAAGAGGTGGGGCTCGACGTCGGAGATCTCGATCGGCGGCACGTAGCTCAGGGTCAGGGTGAGGTCCCGCGGCAGGCCGAGCGCGAGCCGCGGCCGGCCGAAGAGCGAGGTCTTGTTCAGGTCCTCGGTCTTGGTGCCGTAGAAGCCGATGGTGCGCTCCGCCTCGCTCAGGCTGGGGATCCAGGCGAGCTCGACGCCGATCTCCAGGTCTCCCGGCTCGCTCGCCTCCGGGGCGCCGAAGCCGGTCAGCAGGTTGATCGAGGAGAAGTAGGCCATCCCCCAGGCCTCCGGGCGGTGGAAGGCGAGGTCCTCGCTCTCGCGCAGCGGCGTCTGTCCCGCCGCCGGCGGCGCCGCGGCGCAGAGGGCGAGCGCCAGGAGGGCGGCCCGACGCCAGAGATCAGTAGCCCGGCTCGGGCGCCGGCGCATTCTCCCCAACCTGGACGGATCCCCTCATGTCGCAGCAACCCGCGTGGCTCACGCAGGAGTAGTTGAAGGTCTGGTTGTTCTGCGTGAACTTCCGGTCGAAAGTGTTTCCGTCCGCCTGGAAGACGAAGCCGCTGTCGAAGGCGCCGTTCATCTCGGTCACCGTGTGATTGGCGTTGCTGCCGCGCATCACCCAGCGCACCGTGTCGCCCGAGTCGATCTTGACCTGCTTCGGCTCGTAGAGGTTGTCGCGCACCTCGACGATCACGGTCGTGCTGCCCGGCGGCGGCGTGCTCTCGCCCTGGCAGTCTCCCGCCTTGCTCAGGTCGCCCTTGTTCTTGGACACGTCGACGCAGAGCGTGATCTCCGACCCCTGCGCCAGATCGCCGCCCAGCGGCTCGATGGTGACGATGTGCAACGTCTCCTGCTTGATGTCCTTCTTGACCCGCTTGCGGACCGAGAAGTTGCCGTTCGCATTCACCGGCACCTTGACGTTGAGCCGCATGTAGGTCGAGCCGTTCAGGCTCTGGAAGGCGTTGCGGGCCATGACCGAGGTTGGCATCTCACCGCCGCTCGGCACGTCGATGTGCCCGGAGATCTGCACGAACTGCTTCTTGA
>JBFJMD010000108.1:0-7304 GCA_041634115.1 Thermoanaerobaculia bacterium
AGCGCGACCTCGAGGTGCCGCTGGCCGAGGCGGCCGAGGCCGCGGCGACGGCGGCGGAAGCCGGCCCGGAGCCGCCGCCGGAGGCCCCGGAGCCGGCGGGCGAGGTGGCGCTCGAGCTGGTGTCCGAGGGCACCGAGCTGAAATCGGGCCTGACCCGCTTCTCGGCCCGCATCAGCGGCGGCGAGGTGCACAAGGTGAGCTTCCTGCTCGACGACCGGCCGGTGCTGACCAAGACCCGCCCGCCGTACAGCGTCGAGCTCAACCTGGGCTCGCTTCCCGTCATGCGCAAGGTGCGGGCGGTCGCCGTCGATCCCGCCGGCGCCGAGCTGGCGACCGACGAGGTGCTGATCAATCCGGGAGAGCACTCCTTCGTGGTGCGGCTCGTCGAGCCCCGGCGGGGCGAGCGCTACGCCGGCTCGATCCGGGTGCGGGCCGAGGTCGAAGCGCCGGAGGGGGCGCTGGTCGAGCGCCTGGAGGTCTTCCTCGGCGAGAGCCGGGTCGCGACCCTCTACCAGCCGCCCTACGTGCAGTCGGTCGCCCTCGTCGACGACTCGCTCGCCTTCGTGCGGGCGGTGGCCTACCTGGAGGACGGCAACTCCGCCGAGGACCTGGTCGTGTTCAACGCCGCCGACTTCATGGAAGACGTCTCGGTGCGGCTGGTGGAGGTCTACGCTACGGTGTTCGACCGCGCCGGCCGGCCGCTTAGCGACCTGCGGCGCCGGGATTTCGAGGTGCGCGAAGAGGGCGCGCCGCAGGAGATCGTCCGCTTCGAGCGCCTCGACGACATGCCGATCCACGCGGCGCTGCTCGTCGACACCTCGGCCTCGATGGCCGAGAACCTGGACGAGGTGCGCCGGGTGGCGCTGGAGTTCTTCCGCCAGACCCTGGAGCCGCGCGACCGCGGCGCCGTGATCACCTTCAGCGACCGGCCGCGTCTGGCGGCCAAGTTCACCGCCGACCTGCCGACCCTGGCCGGCGCCCTCGGCGGGCTCACCGCCGAGCGCAGCACCGCGCTGTGGGACAGCGTGGTTTTCGGCCTCTACTACTTCCGGGGCCTCTCGGGGCAGCGGGCGCTGGTGGTTCTCTCCGACGGCGAGGATCGGCGCAGCGACAAGACTTTCGAGGAGGCGCTCGACTTCGCCCGCGGCACCGGCGCCACGGTCTACACGATCGGGCTCGCCCGCGCCAAGTCGGGGCGGGGCCGCGACCGCCTCGTCAAGCTGGCGGAGGAGACCGGCGGCCGGAGCTTCTCCATCCGCTCGGTCGCCGAGCTGGGCGCCGTCTGCGCGGCGATCCAGGAGGACCTGCGCTCCCGCTACCTGCTGGCGTACTATCCCCCGGCCGGCCCCGGCCGCGGCTTCCGCGCGATCGAGGTCCGGGTTGCCACCCCCGGGGCCGAGGTGCGGGCGCCGAGCGGTTACTATCCCTGAGCCGCCGCGCGGATGGCCCGCCCGGGCCGTCGCCGGCGCCTCTCGAACCTGCCACCGGAATCGGAGATTCAAATGAAGAGATCATTCGTCGCGTCCGCCGCTCTCTCGCTCACTCTCGTCGGCGGTCCGGCCGCCGCCCAGGAGGCGCCGGCGGTTCCCGAGTCGCTGGCGGCCCGCGCGAGCTACAGCATCGGCTTCAACCTCGGCCGCAACCTGGCGGCCCAGGGCGTCGAGATCGACCACGACATGATCGCCCGGGGCGTCGCCGACGGCGGCTCGGGCGCCGAGCCGCTGATGACCGTCGAACAGATGGATGCCGCGGTCGGCGAGCTGCAGAAGCAGGTCGCGGCGCTCCAGGCGGAGCGGGCGCGGGTCCTGGGCGAGAAGAACCGCGAGGCGGCAACGGCCTTCCTCGCGTCCAACGGGGCGCGCGAGGACGTGGTGACGACCGAGAGCGGTCTGCAGTATCGGGTCTTGACGGAGGGCACGGGCCCGAAGCCGTCGGCGCAGGACCGGGTGAGGGTCCACTACACCGGCACCCTGCTCGACGGCACGAAGTTCGACAGCTCGGTCGACCGGGGCGAGCCGGTCGCCTTCAAGCTCGACGGGGTGATCGCGGGCTGGCAGGAGGCGCTGCCGCTGATGAAGGTGGGCTCGAAGTGGAAGCTCTTCGTCCCCTCCGGGCTGGCCTACGGCGAGCGCGGGGCGCCGCCGGTCATCGGCCCCCACGCGCTGCTGATCTTCGAGGTCGAGCTGCTGGCGATCGAAGAGGCGGGCTAACCGCCGTCCGCGGCGGGGAGCCGCCGCAGGTAGACGTCGCGCTTGGGATAGGGGATCTCGACCCCCTCGGCCGCGAAGCGCTTGTAGATCGCGGTGTTCAGGGCGTCGAGCACCCGGCCGCGCAGCACCGGCTCGGCGACCCAGACCAGGAGATCGAACTCGAGCGCCGAGTCGCCGAACGAGCGGAAGCGCACCCGCGGCTCCGGCTCCTTGCAGACCAGCGGGTGCTCGCCGGCGACCGCCAGCAGGATCTCGCGCACCCGGTCCACGTCCGAGCCGTAGGCGACCCCGACCTTCACCCGCAGCCGCTCCAGCTCGTGCGGCCCCCCGGTCTCGTTGACCACCTTGGCGTTGGCGATCACGCCGTTGGGGATCGTCACCTCGATGTCGTCGCGGGTCAGTAGCCGGGTCGAGCGCAGGCCGATCTGGGTGACCTGACCGCGCTCGCCGGTGTCGAGGTTGATGAAATCGCCCACCTTGTAGGGCGCGTCGACCAGGATGAAGAGGCCCGAGAAGAGGTGGGCCAGGGTGTCCTTCGCCGCCAGCCCGAGGGCGAGGCCGACGACCCCGGCCGATAGCAGCAGGCCGCCGACGTCGATCCCCCAGGAGAGGAAGAGGGCGTAGAGCGCGCCGCCGAAAAGCACCAGCCTCGTGGTGTTGCTCAGCAGCGACACCGTCCGCGCCTCGACCAGCGGCAGCTTGCGCTCCGCCGCCGCCAGGAACTCGATCACCAGCGAGGCCGCGCGCAGGCCGAAGCCCAGCCAGACCAGGACCGCGATCGTCTTGAAGGCGCGCAGGATGAAGGTCAGGAAGCCGGGGGCGATCGGCAGGTCGCGCACCGCCAGCCAGAGCCCCACCAGCAGGACGCTGACGAAGACCGGCCGGTGGAGCAGGGCGATCAGCCGATCGTCGAAGTCGGTCTTGGTGAAGCGGGTCCAGCGGGCGATGACGCGGGTGATCACGAACTCGGTCGCCTTGGCGGCGACCAGAGCGACCGCCACGAGGACCAGCGTCCGCAGGTAGGGGTTGTCCGGCACCAGCGCTTCGAGCGCCTGCAGGGTGGATTCGAGGTTCACGCGCGCTCCTCCTTTCTCCAGACGCGCTCGCCGCCGAGCCGCCGCGCTCGCCGCCGCACCCGCCGCTCGAGCTTGCGGCGGCTGCCGAAGAGCGCGCCGACCTGCGAGCGGAATGCGGCGACCGCCTCGATCTTGGCGGCGAGGTCGTCCTCGTCCAGGGGCAGGGTCTCGGGCCGCCAGCCGCGCGGGGCGCCCAGCGCCCGGCCCAGCGCCCGCCACTTCTCGACGTACGGATAGTCCTCCCAGTAGGCGAGGCGGGGGGCCAGCTCGGCCTCGGCCGCCTCGCGCAGCAGGCGGTGATCGACGTGGCCGCCGACGGCGAGCGGCGCGAAGACCGCGGCCCCGCCCGGCAGCCCCCGCAGGCGCTCGCGCAGGGCGGCGCGCAGGTCGTCGTCGGCCGCGCGGATCGTGCCGAAGAGCGACTCGAGGTCGGGGTAGAGATGGGCGCCGACCAGCGGCTCGCGGCGGTAGATCGCCTCCAGCAGGTCCCAGTGCTCGGCCGCCGCCCCCAGGCGGCGGCAGCCGGCCAGGTCCTCGCGCCGCCGCGCCGCGACGACCTCGCGGTCGAGCCCGAAGACCCGGTGCAGCCGGCGCGCCAGCCCGGAGAGGCCGCTCCCCGGCTCGTCGCCGGCGAAGACGGTGACCACCAGGACCTCGTCGCCGGCCCGCGTGCGGCGCGCGATCTGGCCGCCGCAGGAGAGCGCGACGTCGTCGAGGTGGGGCGAGAGATAGATCGCGTCGGGCATCGCGGGCTCAGCCTCGGGACCGCTCCCAGTCGGCGAGGATCCGCTCGATCGCCCGCCGGTGCTCCGCGGCGAAGCGCTCCCGGGTGTGCTCGCGCCGGGCGTGCTCCCAGGCGCCGACGGCGAGCCGCTCGAGCTCCGCCGCCGGCAGCCCGGCGACCTCGAGCGCCGCCTCCCGGATCGCCTCGACCGAGGCCTCCCGCAGCTCCACCCCGAAGCCCTCGAGGTCGATGCTGGTCTCGTGGGTCACGATCGGGATCAGGCCGGCGTGCAGGCAGGTGATCGCGCTGCCGCCGCCGGCCTCCGAGCAGGAGGGGTAGACCAGTGCGACCGAGCTCTCCGCGATGCGCCGGAAGCGCTCGCCGGCGATGTCCACCCAGCCCGCGGTCTCGATGTTGGGGGTGCCGTAGAGCTCGCGCGCGTAGTGCGCCTGGAAGTCCCTCTCCAGGTGGACCGGGCCGCAGACGACGAGCTCCAGCTCCGGCGTGGCGGCGAAGGCCTCCAGCACCAGGTCGAGCCCCTTGTGGACCAGACCGCCGCTGCCGAACCAGACGAACCGCCGCCGGCAGCGCTCGAAGTCCTTGCCGGCGGGGGACGGAAACAGCAGCGGCGTCGACAGCGGCACCCGGTGGATCTCGCGGCCGGCGTGGGCGTAGGTCTCGATCGTGAAGCGGTTGCCGACGGTGGTGCCGTAGTGCGCGTTCTCGATCGCCCGGTTCTCCTCGATGAGCTTGCGGGGCCGCAGCCGCACCCCGCGCCGCGCCTCGAGGTCGGCCAGCCGCCGGCGCTGGGCCCGATTGTGAAAGAGGTGATGGGCGGTCTCCATGTGCTGGATGCGCAGGCAGCGGTCGCCGAGCAGCGGCGCCAGTCGCTCCAGGTTCAGCCGCACGTCGACGAACGCGTCGTAGCGCTTCTCCGGCACGAACTCCCGGTTGGTCCAGTGGATGACGTCCACGTCGAACCCGAGATCGCGGAAGGTGCGTGCGATCTGCCGCGACTCCCAGAAATGGGTGTGGGTGTGGGGCAGCGACGAGCCGTCGGGGACCAGGAAGGGGTCGACCAGGTACGAGACGAGGGCGCGGCCGCGCCGCTCCCCCGCGGCTGCCAGCGCGGCGACCCGCCGGTGCGGGCGCCGCACCCGGTCCACGATCTTGCCGCCGACGCGCCGCGCCTCGCCGGCGAGGTACGCGGGCCGCAGGCGCTGTTTCCAGAGGAGGAGCGAAGACACAGGAGAGCGCGCGGATCGTAGCACAGCGCGAACGGGCCGCCGGGCCGGCCGGGGGCGGGCGGTTGGGGCCGCCGGCTAGCCTCCGGCGAGCTCGGCGCGGGCGAGCGCCAGCCCTTCGGGGGTGCCGACGTCGAGCGAGTCGCCGTGGGCGAAGACCACCGCCTCGGCCTCGAGCCCCTCTTCGAGCGCCGCCTGGATCACGTCGCCGACGTAGAGCTCGCGGCCGCCGCCCGCGACGGCCTCCCGGCGGCGGCCGAGGAGCTCGTGCAGGAAGCGGGTGAAGCGGGGCGTCCAGACGGCGATCGACCAGGTGTGCTCGAGGTCGGTCTCGCGCGGCTTGATCGCGAGCCGCTCGACCCGGCCCGCGGGGTCGAGAGCCACCATGTCGGCGCGCTCCGGATGCCGGGTCGGAAACAGACCCAGGGCGAGATCGGCGCCGGTCGCCTCCTGGCGCTCGAGGACGCGGGCGAAGGCCCCGGCCGGGCGCAGCACGATGTCCGGGAAGCCGAGGGCCACGCGGCGGTCGGCGACGAAGGGCCGGGCGGCGTCGAGGGTGTGGGGGACGCTCGGGGAGTCGGCGACGGTCAGGTAGGCGAGCTCCGGCCGCCGCCCGGCGCGCTGGGAGAGGAGCTCCGGGATGTCCCACTTGCCGGGGCGCAGGACCACGTAGGCCACCGGCACCGCGGCCGCTTCGAGGTCGTCGAGCAGCAGCTCGCAGACCGCCCGCGGGCGCCCGCCCGCGCCGCGGCCGGCGGGGCCGAGCGGCAGGACCTCCTTGCTGCCGGTGAGGCCGGGCAGCCGGGTCGCGGCGCCTGCCGCCGGCACCAGCGCGGCGACGTCGGCGCGCTGCGGCGACCGCCCGCTCATCGCCGCCGACGCGGGGTCAACCGTCCCCCGCCGCCGCCCGCCGCCGCCGGTACCAGTCCACGGTCTTCTCGAGGCCCTCGCGCAGGGGGGTCTTCGCCCGCCAGCCGATCTTCTCGCGCGTCTCCGCGCTCGCCGCCACCCGCACCTGCTCCAGCGGCCGGTCGGGAACCGCCCCGAAGCGGGGCGCCGTCCCCGGCGAGGCGATCTCGCACAGCGTCTCGACGACCTCGCGCACGGTCACCAGCTCGCCGGAGCCGAGGTCGATCGTCTGCCCCTCGATCCCGGGCGCGGTGGCCAGCGCGAGGAGCCCCTCGGCCACGTCTTCGACGTAGATCCAATCGACCCGGCGGGTGCCGGCGGAGATCTCCGGCGCCTCGCCGTCGAGCAGCGATCGGGCGACGTACGGCACGAGCTTGTTCTCGTCCTTCTGGTCGGGGCCGTAGACCATGAAGATGCGGGCGATCACCGCGGGGGTGCCGTAGAGGGCGTGGAAGAAGCGCGCGTAGCCGCCCGCGGCCCACTTGGCGGCGGCGTAGGGGGACGACGGCACCGGGTGCGGCCGCTCCGGCTCCGGCTCCTCGAGCGAGCCGGCGAGGACGATCCGCCGGCAGGGTCCGCCGGCGAGGGCGGCGAGCAGGTGGACGGTCGTCGCCAGGTTGTCGCGGAAGGTGTCGAGCACCAGGGCGAGGTCGCGGGCGCCGGCGACCCGGCTCGCCAGGTGGAAGAGGTAGTCGGGGGCGACCTCGGCGACGATGCGGCGGGCGGTCTCGGCGTCGGCCAGGTCGCCCCGCCACCACCGGCCGACGCCGGGCGCCGACGCGCCCTCGCGCCGCGAGACGGCGTGGACCTCGGCGCCGAGGGCGTCGAGGCGGCGGCACAGGTGAGAGCCGATGAAGCCGGTGGCGCCGGTGACCAGGACGACGGCGCCGGCCAGGGAGTCGGTATTCGCGGTCACGGTTCGGAGCCCATGATCGCAGAGGGCCGAGCAGCCTTCAAGGTGCCCCCCTCCCGCGCCGGGCGCGATCGAAGAGTCCACTTCGGCCCCGCCGGCGCTCCGGGTTCCGGGGTGGCCCTCCCGGGGGCTGGCGCGAGCCAGTCGGACTTTGGCGGGGGGCTCGCGCCTGCGCTCCGCGTCCGCGCCGGCCGGCGTTGCCCTTCGGTGGATCGAGTGAGCGCTGGC
>JBFJMD010000109.1:0-7236 GCA_041634115.1 Thermoanaerobaculia bacterium
GTGACGACGGCGCTCGCGCCCCCCTCCTCCACCTCCAGGCCCATGACCAGCCAGGCGTGCGGCCAGCCCAGGTGGCCGGCGACGACCGAGCCGGTCGAGCCGGAGCCGACGTCGTCGGACTGCGAGCCGGTGAGCACCAGGTCGAAGCTGTCGCGCGAGATCGCCGCCGCGAGCGCCCTGCCGGTGGCCAGGGCGTCGCCGCCTTCGAACGCCGGGTCGCTCAGGTGGACGGCGCGGGCGGCGCCCAGGGCGAGGGCCTTGCGCAGGGACTCGCGGACGCGCTCCGGCCCGAGGCTGAAGACCACGACCTCGCCGCCCGTCTTCTCGGCGAGCGCGAGCCCCTCCTCGAGGGCGTACTCGTCGCTCTCGTTGATGACGAACGGCAGCTCCCCCTCGTCGATCCAGCGTCCGTCGGCGGCGACCCGTAGCCGCGCCTCGGTGTCGGGGACCTGTTTGATGCAGACGGCGATGCGCATGGTGGAGAACCTCGGCCAAGCCGGCCGCCACGATACGCGGGGGCCCGTCGCCGGTCAAGGCGACCGGAGGCGGATCGCGGCCGCGCGCGTGGACACCCGCTGCGACCCATGCTACCTTTTGGGGCCGCCGGCGCCCGGATCCTCCATGCCCTCTCTCGCCCCCTTCATCGTCGCCCAGATCCCGGCCGAGAACGGCCCCGGGATGTTCGAGCTCTTCCTGCAGACCGGGGCGATGGCGAAGTTCGTCCTCGGGGTGCTGACCGTGCTCTCGATCGTCTCGTGGAGCATCATGGTCGGCAAGTGGGTGCAGTTCCGGCGCGCCAACCGGCACGGGCGGCAGTTCCTGGACGTCTTCCGCCGCAGCCAGCGCTTCAGCGAGGTCAACGCCGCCACCAGCCGCCTCCACTCCTCGCCGCTGGTCGGCCTCTTCCAGGCCGGCTACGTCGAGATCGACGCCCAGGTGAAGGCCGCCACCGCGAGCGGCGGCAGCGGCGGCTACCGGATCCGCTCGATGGAGGGCCTCCACCGCAGCCTGCGGCGGGCGCTCGGGGTCGAGCGGCAGGTCCTCAGCCGCGGCACCAGCTTCCTGGCCACGACCGCGGCCGCCAGCCCGTTCATCGGCCTCTTCGGGACCGTCTGGGGGATCATGATCGCCTTCCGCGACATCGGATTCACCGGCTCGACCTCGCTGGTCACCGTCGCGCCGGGCATCGCCGAGGCGCTGATCAACACCGCCGCCGGCCTGGCGGCGGCCATTCCGGCGCTCATGGGCTACAACTTCTTCTCCCATCAGATCCGCTCGCTCGCGATCGAGATGGAGGACTTCATCCTCGAGTTCCTGAACCTGGCCGAGCGCAACTTCACCTGATCCGCGCCCCGACCGCGAGGTACCGCCATGGCTTTCAGAATGCTTCCGGTGAGCGAGTTCGAAGAGTCGGAGATGGCGGAGATCAACGTGACGCCGCTGGTCGACGTCATGCTGGTGCTGCTGATCATCTTCATGATCGCGGCACCGATGTTGCATCAGGGAATCGAGGTGCAGCTTCCGCGGGTGGACGCGGAGAACCTGCCGCTGCGGGTGGAGGATCCGCTGGTGCTCTCGATCAACAAGGACGGACTCGTCTACGTGCAGGACCAACCCTTCCACCCCAGCCAGCTCGTCGAGCGCCTCACCCCGCTGCTCAAGGCCCGCGGCGACGACTCGGTGTTCTTGAAGGGAGACCGCGCCCTGCCCTACGGCAACGTGCTCGAGGTCCTCGAGGTGCTCAACCAGGGCGGCATCCGCAACGTCGGTCTCGTCACCGAGCGCCGGACCCGCACCTAGCCGGACGGGAGGCGATCGCCCTGTACGAGGCCGTCGACCAGGTCCTGGCCGCCCGCGCCGGGTCCCCTTCGCAGGGCCGCGGCTGGAAGGCGATCGTCACCTCGGTCGGGCTCCACGCCCTGCTGGCGGCGTCGCTCCTGGTCGGGCCGCTGCTGGCGGACCGCAACCGCGCCCCGCTCGAGTTCGTGGCGGTGACGATCGTGCCGATCCAGGCCCTCGGCGTCCCCGAGCCGGCGCCGGCGCCGCCGCGCGTCGAGCCGAAGCCGGCGGAGCCGGAGCCGGCGCCCCCGAAGGAGCCCGAGCCCGAGCCCGCGAAGCCGGAGCCCGAGCCGGTCTTGGTCGAGAAGCCGACGAAGACCGCGCGGGCGCCGGAGAAACGGGAGAAGGCGCCCGCCCCCGCGGCGCCGGCGCCGCCGCGCCAGCGCCAGGGCTCGCCCGAGGGCAGCCCGACCGGCACCTCCGCCTTCGGCGCCACCGCCGTCGCCGGCCTCGACAACCCGGATTTCGTCTACAACTACTACATCGAGCAGATGGTGGCGCTCATCGGCGCCAACTGGGTGCGGCCGCCGGTCGGCAAGGGCGTGCAGGCGACGCTCCACTTCCGCATCGACCGCCGGGGCGAGATCACCGAGCTGGAGATCGTGACCTCCTCGGGCCACTCGTCCTTCGACCTCGCCGGACTGCGCGCGGTCCGCCAGGCCAACCCGCTGCCGCCCCTTCCCAACAGCTATCGCGGCGACTCGCTGGGGGTCAACCTCATCCTCCGGTAGCCGTCGAAAGGACCCCGATGAAGAGCCTTCGCCCGCCGCTCGCCGCCCTGACCGCGCTCGCCCTCCTGCCGCTCGCCGCCGGCTCGCAGCCGCCCGAGCCGCCGGAGGTCGCGGGCCGCCAGCCCGACATCACGGTCATCGTGGACAAGAGCATGCGGCCGCGGCTGCGCCTCGCCATGCCCGAGATGGGGGGACTGCGGCGGCTCGAGTCGACCGCCGCCCGGGCCGCGCAGGAGCTCGACGAGACGCTGCGCGAGGACCTCCTCGCCTCGGGGGTCTTCGACCTCCAGGGCCCGGCCGAGCTGGCGGTGCTTGCGATCACCGGCGACCGCGCCCGCGACTTCGAGCAGTACCGCTCGCTCGGCAACGAGCTGCTGCTCGAGGCCGAGATCACCCGCGAGGGCGAGCGGCTGGTGCTCGAGGGGCGGATCTTCGAGCTGGCGAGCGGACGCAGCCTGCTCGGCAAGCGCTACCGGGGCACCTTCGACGTCACCCGGCGCATCGCCCACACCTTCGCCGACGAGATCGTGCTCTTCTTCACCGGCCGCCAGGGTCTCGCGCTGACCCAGATCGCCTTCCAGTCCGACCGCGGGGATCGGCAGAACCGCGAGATCTACATCATGGACTACGACGGCTGGAACCAGCGGCCGGTGACCGCCCACAAGACGATCTCGATGTCGCCGGAGTGGAGCCCGGACGGCAACTCGGTCGCCTACGTCTCGTACTTGACGCGGGCGCCAGGGATCCACCTGGTGGACCTGCGCTCGGGAAAGAAGCGGGCGCTGGTCACCGACGGGACCCTCAACATCTCCCCCGCCTTCTCGCCGGACGGGCGGCGGATCGCCTTCGCCCGAACGGTGGGCGACGGCAACACCGAGGTCTTCATCGCCGCGGCGGACGGCAGCGGGGTGCGCCGCCTGACCCACTCCTCCGGCATCGACACGAACCCGGCCTGGAGCCCGACCGGCCGCCAGATCGCCTTCACCTCGAACCGCGGCGGCTCGCCGCAGATCTACCTCATGGGCACCGAGGGAACCGACCTGCGCCGGATCACCTTCGAAGGGGACTACAACGACGGCGCCGCCTGGAGCCCGGACGGCTCTCGGATCGCCCACGCCACCCGGCGCGGCAGCGGCTTCGACATCGCGGTGACCGACCTGGTCACCCTGGAGAGCAAGGTCCTGGTCTCCGGCCCGGGCAGCCACGAGTCCCCGACGTTCTCCCCCGACGGCCGCAAGATCGCCTTCGCCTGGACGCGGCCCGGCGCAGGCACCCAGATCTACGTGGCGAGCGTCGAGGGAGGCGAGGTGCGCCAGCTCACCCGCGAGGGGTCGAACCTGGCGCCCGCCTGGTCGGGATACCTCAAATAGCGGTTGCTGGCTTAACAAGCCTTCTGTTACAGTAGCCCGGTTGCCGAAAATCCGGAAACTGAAACTGCCAACGCAAATGGGAAGGACGGAGGAGACTCTCATGAACCGCAAGTGGATGGTGACGGTTTGGATCACTGCGCTCTGCCTGTCGCTGGCGATGGCGGGCTGCCCGAAGAAGAAGCCGGTGCCGCCGCCCGCCCCCGCCCCGGAGCCGACGCCGGTCGCCCCGCCGACGGAGGTCAAGGCTCCGGAGCCGCCGCCGCCGGTCAAGGAAGCCCCCGATCCGCTCGACGCCGAGCTGGAGGAGCTCAACCGTTACCTGCGCGAGCAGGGACTGCTGGGCGACGTCTTCTTCGACTTCGACAAGTACGACCTCAAGCCCGAGGCCCGGGAGCGCCTTTCGAAGAACGCGCAGTTCATGCGGGAGCATCCCCAGTTCCTGTTCACCATCGAGGGCCACTGCGACGAGCGCGGCACCAACGAGTACAACATCGCCCTCGGCGATCGCCGGGCGAACGCGGCGAAGGGATACCTGGGCTCGCAGGGCGGGGTGGGCGACGTGGGCACCCGGGTGCAGACCGTGAGCTACGGCGAGGAGCGGCCCTTCTGCACGACCGCTCACGACGAGAGCTGCTGGTGGCAGAACCGCCGCGCCCACTTCGTGGTCACGGGTCGCAGGTAGCCGGGGCAGGAACCGCCGGGAATTGAAACGGCTCCAGCCGCTCGTCGCCTCGCTGGCTCTGGCAGCGCTCGGACTGGGCTGCGTCTCGTCGCGCGACATCGAATCGCTCGAGTCGCAGCTCTCGGACCTGCAGCGGCAGGTGCTGCAGCTCCAGAAGCAGGCCTCCAGCAAGGAGGAGGTGGCCTCGCTCGGCGACCGCATGTCCGAGCAGACGCAGGCGCTGCTCAAGTCCGAGGCCGACGTCCAGGTGGCGCTCGCTCAGCTCTCGCAGCAGATCGAGCAGCTCGAGGCCAACCTCGGCGACACCAACTACCGGCTGGCGCAGCTCTCGCAGCAGATCACCAGCACGAATCAGGAGCTCAAGGCGGTCCGCAGCGCCGTCGGCGGGGCGCTCAGCAGCTCCCCGGCGGCGGGCGCGGGCCAGGGATCATCGCTGACCGAGACCCCGGAGGACCCGGAGGCGCTCTACCAGACGGCCTACAACGACTACCTGCGCGGCAGCTACGACCTCGCGATCCTGACCTTCCGGCGCTACGCCGAGGCGTTCCCCGACACCGAGCTGGCGGACAACGCGACCTATTGGATCGGCGAGTGCTACTTCAGCCAGGGAAAGTACCAGCAGGCGATCCGGGAGTTCGACAACATCCTGAATCGCTATCCGCGCAGCGACAAGACCGCGAGCGCGCTGCTCAAGAAGGGCTACGCCTACCTCGAGCTCGACCAGCGAGAGCAGGGGGTCGTCCAGCTCCAGCAGGTGATCCGCGAGTTCCCGGCGACGGACGAAGCCAACCTCGCCCGCCAGCGCCTCGCGGCGCTCGGCGGTTGACTGCGGTCGGCCGCCCCGCTACACTCCCCCGGCCGCGGCCTCCGGCTCCCGCCGGCGGCGCGGTACCGACAGATCGAGCCCATCGAGGACCGAAGAATGGCGAATACGAAATCGGCCGAGAAGAGGATCCGGCAGACCGGCATCCGGCGGGAGCGCAACCGCGCCGCCCGCTCGCGGATGCGGGGCGCGATCCGCAGACTGCGTGAGGCGGTCGGCTCCGGCGATCGGGCCAAGGCCCAGGAGCTGCTGCCCGAGACGCTGAGCCTGGTGGACGCGACCGCTCAGAAGAGCGTGATCCACCCGAACGCGGCGGCGCGCACGAAGTCCCGGCTGATCCGGGCCGTGCGCTCGCTCGGCTCCGCCTGACCCCTCCGCTCCGAAGCTCCGGCTAGAACCCTTCCAGCAGGTCGATCACCAGCGTCTCGGCGAACTTCTCCGCCACCGCCTCGATCGCCAGGTTCTCGCGGTCGAAGTAGGTGGCGGCCTCGTCGCCGATCTCGTAGGTCTCGCGGAACTGGTAGGCGTCCTGCTTCCACAGGACCTCGTCGCCCTCCGTGCGCTTGAACTCCATGCGGGCGTAGATGAGGACCTCGTACTCGGAGGCCCGGCCGCCGCCGATGAAGGTGACGGGGCGCACCCGGAAGCTGGTCACGGTGCCGCTCAGGACGGCGTGGGCGGCGGCGCGCTCTCTCACGACCCGAAAGCGCTGCCGCGTCACCAGCTCCTCGGTGATCGCGCGGGTGAGGATCTGATCCACCTGGGCGCGGTTGGTGGCGTTGCCCAGCGCCTGGACGAAGATGTCGCGGACGTCCTCGGGCAGGTTGGTGCTGCGGCCGACGAGCGCGTAGCCGCAGCCGAGCGACGAGAGGCCGAGCGCGGCGAGCGCGGCGATGCCGGTCAGGGCGGCGAATCGGGCTGATCTCAAGCGTCCTCCTCCCGGAGACCCGGCGAGTGGCGGGAGCCGGGCTAGGTCAGGCTACCAGGAAACTCGTGGGTCTTCAGCAGGCCGTCGAGCAGGCCGTTGACGAATCGGCCCGACTGCTCGGAGCCGAACTTCTTCGCCAGCTCGATCGCCTCGTCGAGGACGACCAGCTTCGGCACGTCCGTCTCGAACAGGAACTCGTAGACCGCCAGGCGCAGCACGTTGCGATCGACGGCCGGCATGCGCTCGAGCCGCCAGTTGTCCGCCTGGCTCTTGATCAGCGCGTCGATCTCGGCGAGGTGGGCGCGCGCGCCGCGGACCAGGGAGCGGGCGTAGTCGAAGGCCTCGGCCAGCTCGGCCGGGGACGTGCGGCCGTCGCGGCGCGGGCGCCGGGCGCCGGAGGAGGCGCGGGAGCCGTTCGGCCCTTCCCCACCGTCGCCCTCGCGAAGGTCCTCGGCGGGGTTGAAATCGTCGATGACCTGCTCGACGGGCGCCTCCCCGAGATCGCTCTGGTAGAGCATCTGCACCGCCATCTCCCGCGCTCGCCGCCGCTTGTTCACGCGATCACCGTCTCGGTCAAAGAACCCCTCGGTCGCTCGGGGACCGGGCGCAGGGCGCTCGCGTCCCGTCCGGCCGGAGGCGCTGGGGGCGCCCGAGTATAGGTGCCGCCGAAAGCGACTGTCAACGCGAGGCCGGCGCCGGCGGAGGGTCTCGGCGAGGCTAGGGCGCGAGACGGTAGCGGCCGAGCGCCTGCGCCGCCTTTCCGAGCGAGCGCTCGGCGTCGGCGAGGTGGGTCGCGATCTCCTGCCGCTGCCCGTTGAGGCAGGCCCCGACCATCGTGTCGAGGCTGCGGAACGCGTCCACGA
>JBFJMD010000110.1:0-7190 GCA_041634115.1 Thermoanaerobaculia bacterium
GAGCGAGCCGTCGGCCGGGGAGACGGAGACCATCGCGGTGCCGGTGAAGAACAGGATCTGCCGCACGCCGCCGACGGTCACCGGCAGCGGCGTGGAGTAGCCCGCCTTGTCGGTCTGCGAGTGCCAGACCGGGCGGCCGCTCTTCTTGTCGAGCGCCAGCAGCGAGTAGCCGCGGCCGCCGCCGGCGTCGACCAGCAGCAGGTCCCCCTCGACCACGGGAGAGGTCGAGACCCCCCAGCGCGGCACCCGGGCGCCGAAGCGCGCCACCAGGTCGGCGCCCCAGACCTCGGCGCCGGTCGCGGCGTCGAGGGCGTAGAGCTTGCCGCGGGCGCCGAGGACGAAGACGCGGTCGCCGTCCACGGTCGGGGTGGAGCGCGGTCCGCTGCCCTGCGAGTCGAAGCGGTCGTCGTCGGTGCGAAAGCGCCAGATCTCCTTGCCGGTGACGGCGTCGAGGGCGATCGCGAGCTCGTCGCCGCCGCTGCCGAACATCGTGAAGGCGCGTCCGCCGGCGACCGAGATCCCAGAGTAGCCGTTGCCGAGCGCCGCCCGCCAGAGCACCTTCGGGCCGCCCGCCGGCCAGCTCGAGACCAGGCCGGTCTCGGCCGAGCGGCCGTCGAGGGCGCGGCCGCGGTACTGCGGCCAGGAGTCGGGCGCGGCGAGGGCGGCACCGGCGCCGAAGGCGGCGATCGACGCGATCGCCGCGCAAGCCGCGGCGGCTCTGCCGGCTCCCATCGCTGCGATGGCTCCGAGCGCGGCCGAGGATCGGCCCGGCCGGGGGCGTTCGTTCATCTCTCTCGCTCCATCTTCCTGGTTACGTCTAGGTGTATCGGGAGTTGCGATAGGCGGGGTCGTAGAACTCCGGCAGCAGGGTGTCGACCCGCAGCAGGCCGGTGCGGGTGAGCCGCACCTCGCCGTCGCCGACCGCCAGCAGGCCCTGCCGCTCGAGGCGGGCGAAGGCGTCGGCGAAGCGCTCCAGGATCTCGGCGCCGAACTTCTCCCGGAAGTAGCCGTCGCCGATCGCGCCGAGCTTGAGCTGCAGGATCATCTCGCGCACCAGGCGCTCGTCGGGGGAGGTGGCGAAGGCGCGCCCGAGCGCCAGCCGGTCGCCGCCCAGGCGGGCGAGGTACTCGCCCCAGCCGTCCACGTTCTGGAAGTGGACGCCGCCCAGGTGCGAGAACGAGGCGACCCCGGTGCCGAGCAGGTCGCAGCCGTGCCACACCGAGTCGCGGTAGACGAAGCGGCACGGCTTGTCCTTCCTGACCACCGTGTAGGCGCTCGAGATCTCGTAGCCGGCGGCGAGGAGCTCCTCGAAGGCGTGATCGTGCCAGGCGCGCTTGGTCGCCCAGTCGGCCAGCGGGCGCTGCAGCCGGCCCTCGAGCAGCCGCTTCGAGTAGCGCGTGTTGTAGGGCAGCTCCATCTGGTAGACGGTGACGCTGTCGGGGGCGATCTCGACGGTCTTCGCCACGGTCTCGCGCCACTTCTCCCACGTCTCGCCGACCATGCCGGCGATGAGATCGACGTTGAGCTGGTCGAAGGCCAGCTCCTCGATCCAGGGCAGGCAGCGCCGGATCTCCTTCGACACGTGGGCGCGGCCGTTCTCGCGCAGGATGTCGTCGTCCCAGTTCTCGATCCCCAGGCTCAGCCGGGTGACCCCGATCTCGCGCACCGCCTCGAGCTTCGCCCGGGTCAGCGTGCCCGGCTCGCACTCGAACGTCACCTCTTCGACCCCGTCCCAGGGGATCGCCGCCCGGACGCGGTCGACGAGGGCGCGCAGGTGGCGGACGCTGATGTAGGAGGGGGTGCCGCCGCCGAAGTAGACGAAGCGCGGGCGGCGCCCGGCGACCCCCGGGCGCTCGGCGAAGAGCTCGACCTCGCGCGCCAGGGCGTCGAGATAGCTGCCGATCTCGTCGAAGTTCTTGTCGGTGTAGACCCGGAAGTAGCAGAACTTGCAGCGCTTGCGGCAGAAGGGGATGTGGAGGTAGAGCCCGAAGTCGGCGCCGGGGCGGGGCGCCGCGTCGAGCGCCGCCGTCGCCGCCTCGAGCGCCCCCTCGCTCCAGAACGAGAACGGGGGGTAGTTGGAGACGAAGACGCTGCCGACGTCGGTCTCGGCGCGCTCGCCGGCGCCGCCGGCGGTGGCGGGCTCCGGCCGTCTCATCTCGCGGACCCCCGGGGGGCGGCGCCGAAGCCGTAGACGACGCCGTCCACGGTGCCGATCACCAGCCGGCCGCGGCCGATCCCCGGCGAGGCGAGGATCGGCGCGCCGGCGTCGAAGCGCCACAGCTCGTCGCCGGTCGCCAGGTCGAGGGCGTAGAGGCCGCCGTCGGAGGAGGCGGCGAAGACCCGGCCGCCGGCGACCACCGGCGAGGCGTCCACCCGGGCGCGGGTGGCGAAGGCCCAGAGGCGCTTTCCGGTCGCCGCCTCGAGGGCGTGGACCCGCTTGTCGCGTCCGCCCACGACGACGCGGTCGCCGGCGACCGCGGGCGAGGAGTAGAAGGGGAACTCCCGCTCGCGGTCGCGGTAGCGCCAGGCGACGCGGGGGCCGTCCAGGTCGATCGCCAGGACCTCGTTGTCGAAGGTGCCGACGAAGGCGCGGCCGCCGGCGATCGCGGCGCTGGCGGCCACGTAGGAGCCGATCTCGAGCTGCGCCACCTCGCGGCCGTCGGCCAGGCTCACCTTGCGGAAGTAACCGTCGCAGCCGGCGACGTAGGCGTGGTCGCCGGCGATCGCCGGGGTGGCGTGGACGTAGGAGGCGGTCTCGACCTTCCAGACCGGCTTCCCGTCGGCGGCCGCGAGCGCGTAGAGGAACTGGTCGTAGGAGCCGAAGATCACCCGGTCGCGGTGGAAGTTGGCCGAGGAGACGACGCCGGCCTCGGCCTGGAAGGTCCAGCGCGCCTTGCCGGTGGCGGCGTCCACCGCGTGGAAGACGCCGGCCTCGTCGCCGACGTAGACCAGGCCACCGGCCACCGAGGGGGACGACTTGATCTCCGCCCCGGCGCCGTAGGTCCAGCGCGGCCGCCCGCTGTCGAGGTCGAGCGCGTAGAGGTTGCCGTCGAGGGAGGCGACGTAGGCGGTGTCGCCGACGATGGCGGCGGTCGACTCCACCGCGTCGCCGGCCTCGAACGTCCACAGCGGCGCCAGCTCCCCGGGCAGCGGGTCGCTGGCCACCCCGGTGAGCGCGGCGTCGCCGCGGAAGCGGCTCCAGTCGGCGCCGGCCGGGGCGGCGCCCCAGGCCAGGTTGAGCCCGAGCGCCAGCGCCGCCGCGAGCGCGGCCGTCGCCGCGGTGGCCGGCGCCCGACGGCGCGGGTCAGTAGGCCGCTTCATAGATCTCCAGCATCTCGCGCTCGCCGGCGGGCCGCGGGTTGTAGCGGCCGGTCCACTCCTCGGCGGCGAGCCGCGCCAGGTCCGGCAGCGCCCGCCGCGGGACCCCGGCCTCGGAGAGCCGGGCGGGGAGGCCGCCGGCGGTCCGCAGCGCCTCGACCCGGGCCGCGACCGCCGCCGAGCCGCCGGGCTCCAGCTCGCCGTAGAGGCGCTCGGCGGCCTCGGCGTTGAAGCGCACGACCGCCGGCAGCAGCAGCCCGACCGCCACGCCGTGGGCGATGCCGAAGCGGGCGGTGAGCGGATTGGCGCAGGCGTGCGCGGCGCCCAGCATCGAGGCCTCGATGGCGGCGCCGGCGAGGTGGGCGCCGACCAGCATCCGGCCCTGCGCGGCGAGGTCGTCGGGGGCCTCCAGCGCCGGCTCCAGGCCGCCCTCGAGGTGGCGCCAGGCGGCCGCCGCGAACGCCCGCGAGATCGGGTTGCCGGCGCGGGTCACGTAGCTCTCCACCGCGTGCGACACGGCGTCGATCGCCGCCGCCGCGGCGACCTCGCGCGGCGCCGTGGCCGGCAGGCGCGGGTCGAGCAGCACGACCCGGAAGCGGGCCTTGGGGTCGCCGCAGGCCATCTTGCGGCCGTCGTCGTCGCTGGTGACCAGGGCGTAGGACTGCGCCTCGCTGCCGGTGCCGGCGGTCGAGGGCGCGGCGATTGCGGGCAGCAGCGGACGCGTCGCCCGGCCCCAGCCCTTGTAGTCCTCCATGCGGCCGCCGTTGGTGGCGACGAAGTTGATCCCCTTCGCGCAGTCCATCGCGCTGCCGCCGCCCACCGCGACGAGGAGGTCGGCGCCGCGGACGGCGGCGGCGCCGGCGGCGACCTGGCGCGAGGTGGGGTTGGGCTCGAAATCGGTGAACTCGTGCGTCTCGATACCGGCCGCGGCCAGCGAGGCGCGGGCGGCCGCGGCGTGGCCGGCGCGCCGCAGCCCGGCGTCGGTCACCAGCAGCGCGCGGCGGCCGCCCAGGGCGCCGGCGGCCTCGCCCAGCTCGGCGAGGCGGCCGGGCCCGTAGCGGACGTCGATGCCGCCCAGCCGCGCCTCCCAGCGCTCGGCGCCGACCGTGGCCGGGAGCGTGTCGAGAAGGGTGGAGGCGGTCATGCGGTGGCCGGGCGCGCCCCGCCCGCCGCGGCCGGGATCTGCAGCGCCCGCTGGCGGTAGAGGTGCTCGAAGAGGTTGCCCTCGTGCGGCTGGTCCCAGGCCACCCGGCTGGTGGGGTACGGCCCCAGGTTCAGACGCTCGACCCAGGAGGCGGCGAGCAGCTCGCGGGAGAGCGCCGGGTCTTCGGTGAGCGCCGTCGCGACCAGGGTCGGGCCGAGGCCGCGGACCAGCTCGCCGCGGGGCACCTCCACCACGGATACGAAGGGGAAGAGGAACTCGGCTTGCGCCAGCGGATGCCCGGGATCCTCGCACCAGATCACGGTGGGCAGCAGGAACCAGCAGCCGCCGGCCTCGACGACCCGCTCCCCGCGCACCCGGGCGCTCACGTCCTCGGCCCCGCCGCCGGCCAGCCGGGCGTCGATGTGGTCGGACAGGAGCCGCGCCGCGCGCTCGCCGGGGAAGGCGGCGAGCGCGGCCCGCGGATCGTCGAGCGGCCGCGCCTCGATCTCGGCCAGCCGCTCGGCCAGGGCGCGGGCGATCTCCCGCCCGTGCGCCGGGGTGCGCACGCCGGAGGCGTTGATGCAGGAGCGGCCGCCGTTGTCGGCGACCGAGGACGCCAGCAGCTCGAGGTGGTCGCGCCACGCCGCCGCGCCGTCCTCGCCGAAGACCACCTTGCTCCAGCCCGGGCCGTGGATCTGCACCCGCGGGTCGGCGACCCAGGGCGCCACGGTGTCGCGGTCGCCGAAGAGCAGCGAGCGGCCCGAGCGCAGCAGGATCTCGGCCGCCCCGGAGTAGTCGGTCGGGTAGAAGCCGAGCGCGGCGGGCGGGCAGCCGGCGGCGAGGAAGGCCTGCGCCAGCCGGTGCGGCGTCCAGGGCTCCTGGCGGCCGGGCTTCAGCGCCAGCGGCACCTTGAGCGGCACGGCCGGCAGCCAGAGCGAATGGACGCCGGGCGAGTTCGAGGGCAGGACCGCGCCCAGCAGGTCGGTCTCGCGCCGGTAGGAGACCGAGCGGCCGTCCTGGACCCCCCAGCCGCGGTCGAGGATCTCGAGGTCGAGGCCGCGGGTGAGCCCCCCCAGCACGGTCTCCATCTCGGCGAGCACGTAGCCCGCCTTGTCCATGTTCGCCCGCGCCAGGCTCTCGGGCAGGCCGGTGGTGGCGGAGAGCTGGCGCACGTAGTCGCCCGGGCCCTGGAGGCCGTCGCCGAGCGGCAGCTCGCCCTCGAGGAACAGCCCGGCCGCCCGCCGCGCGAGCGCGACGAGCTCGGCCACGGTCCGCTCCTCGAGCTCGCGGCGCGCCGCCTCGGCGCCGGCCAGGTCGCGGGCGACGAGGCCGGCGTTGGCCTGGCTCACCTCCGCCACGGTCGCGCCGCTGCGGACGTCGGGCAGGCGGACCGCCTCGAGGCTGCGGTAGGGTCGCCCGCCGCGTAGGACCGGGACGTGCGGAGGCCGGCCCATCAGTAGACCCCCACGACGACCGAGTCCTCGAGCCGCGACAGCAGCCTGAGGTTCGACACCCCGTCCCAGGGGTACTCCGGGATCGGCGCCGCCCGCTCGCCCTCGTCGCGCTCCAGGAACCGCGGCATGAAGAACTCGCGGGTGAGCGTCGTGAGCATCACGCGGCCGGTCTCGCCGTAGCCGACCGTGCGCGCCGGATCGTCGGGGTCGACCAGCTCGAAGACGGCGCGCGGCGAGGGCGGGTAGTAGGTGATGGCGTAGTCGTCCGCGCGGTCGAAGGGCTTCGAGCAGGCCAGGCCCATCAGGGTGTTGCCGTAGGTCGGCACGAAGTCGACGCCGGGCACCAGCTCCTCGCGGGCGAAGCGGTGGAACTGGGCGTTCATCTCGGTGCCGCCGCAGAAGATGCCGGTCACCCCGGCCTGGGCCACCGAGATCTTCTCGCTCAGCGCCTCGAGCAGCTTCGGGGTGGTGAACAGGCAGCGCACGTTGTCGTGGGCGCGCAGGATCTTCAGCCCCTGGTCGACGACGTGCTCCTTGTAGGCCTCGAGCTCGCGCAGCCGCCGGTCGCGCACCAGGCGGTTGACCCAGCGCGGGTCGAGGTCGACGTGAAAGGCGATGCCTCCCCGGTGTTGCGCCAGGTGCTCGATGGCGAGGCGGAGCCGGCGAGGCCCGGGGGGGCCGAGCATCAGCCAGTCGGCGCCGGGCGGGAAGCCCGTGGGTGAGAGGGTCTCGCTGAACAGCTCGTAGTCGAGCTGGAAGTCGCGCGCGTTCACCCGGGTCTTGGGCAGGCCGGTGGTGCCGCCGGTCTCGAAGACGTAGAGCGGCTCGCCGGCCAGGCCCTTGGGCACCCAGCGTCGCACCGGTCCGCCGCGCAGCCAGTCGTCCTGAAAGTGACCGAGACGCGCCAGGTCGGCGTAGCCGCCGATCTCGGCGCGTGGATCGAAGTCCAGCCGGGCGGCGAAGTCGAGCCAGAAGGGCGAGCCGGTGGCGGGATCGAAGTGCCAGGCCACCATCTCGCGCACGTGGGTGTCGAGACGCTGCCGCGCCGCGGCGATGCGCGGCTCGAGGTCGGCGGTCTTCGTGGCGCTCATTCGCTGACCGGCGCCGGCGAGACCTCCTGCGGCCCGGCCCCCTCGGCGAGCGCGAAAAGCCGGTTGCGGGTCGAGACGTAGAGCACGCCGTCGGCGGCGACCGGTGTGGTGTAGATCGCGGCGCCCATGTTGATCTCGGCCAGCACCTCGGGCTCGCCGTTCTTTCCCTTGCCCGCCGCGAGC
>JBFJMD010000111.1:0-7148 GCA_041634115.1 Thermoanaerobaculia bacterium
AACTCGGTGCCGGCGAAGAGCAGGTTCGGCCGGACGTGGTCCTGGACCAGCCGCCAGACGATGTGGCGCTCCGGCAGGTCGCCGGCGATCGACTTCCAGGTCTTGCCGCGGTCGGTGCTCTTGAGCAGGTAGGGCGAGAAGTCGCCGGTCTTGTGATCGTCCACCGCGGCGTAGACGGTGTCGGCGTCGTGGAGGTCGGCCTTCAGGTCGTTGACGAAGAAGAACTCGGGCACGCCCGGAAGCGTGTCGATCTCGCGCCAGGTGGCGCCGCCGTCCTCGGTTACCTGGATGAGCCCGTCGTCGGTGCCGGCGTAGACCAGGCCGTCGACGAGCGGCGACTCGGCTAGCGAGGTGACGGTGCCGAACTTGGACATCGCGTAGAGGTCCCAGACCGCGTCGTAGCTCCAGACCCGGCCCGCCATCGGCATCGTGAAGCGGTCGAGGCCGCGCGAGAGGTCGCCCGAGATCGCCCGCCAGGAGTCGCCGCGGTCGTCGCTGCGCCAGACCCGCTGGCTGGCGAAGTAGAGGCGCTTGGGGTCGTGCGGGCTGATCAGGATCGGCGCGTCCCAGTTGAAGCGGTCCCACTCCTCGCCCTTGGCCGGCTGCGGCTGGATGTAGATCATCTCGCCGCTCGCCCGGTCGTAGCGGGTCAGGTTCCCCTGCTGCCACTCGGAGTAGATGATGTTGGGGTCGGTGGGGTCGATCGCCGGCTGGTGGCCGTCGCCGAAGAGGGTGATGAGCCAGTCGGAGTTGAGGATCCCGTTCACCTTGTCGGTCCGCGCCGGGCCGTACTGGGTGTTGTTGTCCTGGGTGCCGCCGATCACGTGGTAGAAGGGCTCGTCGTAGTCGACGGCCACCTTGTAGAACTGGGTGATCGGCAGGTTGGCGACGAACTTCCAGGTCTTGCCCAGGTCGAAGCTCTCGTAGACGCCGCCGTCGCTGCCGTTGAGCAGGTAGTCGGGGTCCTTCGGATCGAAGGCGAGGGCGTGGTTGTCGCCGTGCTTGTGCTCCTCGCCGACCCGCTCGAAGGTCTTGCCGCCGTCCTCGGAGACGTGCAGCCGCACGTCCATCTGGTAGATCCGGTCGAACTTGTGCGGGCTGGCGAAGATCTCCTGGTAGTAGTGGGGGCCGGTGCCGCCGGAGAGATAGTCGCTCCGCTTCTCCCAGCTCTCGCCGCCGTCGGCGGAGCGCCAGAAGCCGCCCTTCCTGTGAGCGAGCTCGATCGTCGCGTAGACGACGTCGGGGTGCTGCGGCGAGACCGCGAGCCCGATCCGACCCATGTCCTCCTTGGGCAGCCCGTTCGCGAGCTTGCGCCAGGTGGCGCCGCCGTCGGTCGACTTGTGGATGCCGGAGCCGGGGCCGCCGTTGACCAGGGCGGCGACGGTGCGGATCCGCTGGTGGGTCGAGGCGTAGAGGACGTCGGGGTCGCGCGGATCCATCACCAGGTCGTTGGCGCCGGTGTACTCGTCGTCGCCCAGCGTCCGGGTCCAGGTGTCGCCGCCGTCGGTCGACTTGTAGATCCCGCGTTCGCCGCCCCCCGACCAGAGCGGGCCCTTGGCGGCGACCCAGACGACCTTCGAGTCCTCCGGGTGGACGAGGATCTTGGAGATGTGCTCGGACTCCGCCAGCCCCGTCGCCGTCCAGGTGGCGCCGCCGTCGAGGCTCTTGTAGACGCCGTCGCCGTAGCCGACGTGGCGCCCGTCCACGTTCTCGCCGGTGCCGACCCAGACGGTCTCCGGGCTGTTCGGGTCGATCGTCACGCAGCCGATCGAGTACGACGGCTGCTCGTCGAAGATCGGCTTCCAGGTGGTGCCGGCGTTCGTCGTCTTCCAGACGCCGCCGCTGCCCACGGCCACGTACCAGGTGCTCTGGTCCTTCGGATGGACGGCGAGGTCGGCGATGCGGCCGGACATGAGCGCCGGGCCGATCCCGCGCAGCTCGAGACCTTTGAAGGTCTTGGCCGTCATCTTGGAGGTGTCTTCGGGCGGGGCCGGCTCGTCCTTCGCCTTCTTCTTCGCCGCCCCGGCGGCGAGCGGCAGGATGAGCAGGAGGGTGAAGAGCAGCGCCAGCGGCTTGGAGGGCCTCATGAGTCGATCTCCTACGGGAAAGTGAAGCGCAACAGGAAAGGCGAGGCTAGCAGACTCGCCCGCTCTCGGCTACGAGCCGCCCGCTTCCAGCCGCCGCCGCCGGCGCGCCGAGCGCGCCGCGTAGATCGGCATCACGATCGCGAGCAGCGAGTAGGTCCAGCCGGGCAGACCCACCCAGGTCGGCGGCACCGTGAGCGCCACGACGATCGACAGGACCCCGGCCGCGCCGACGATCGCCCAGGCGACGATCTCGGCTCTCGTCTCGTGGCGCTCGACGGCGTTCAATCGCAGCGCCGCCCGCTCGCGCCAGGCGTGGAGGTTGAGCAGGATGAGCGCCCCGCACATCGCGACGAAGCCGGCGCCGTAGACGACGAAGAGCCGGTTCACCTGGTCGACGCGGATGCCGGCCTCCTGGACCCCCCGCTGCCATCCGAGCAGGTAGGAGATCCACGCCGTCGTCGTCGTCATCAGGAAGCGCAGCGGGTAGACGTAGACCAGGACGGTGAAGACCAGCAGGCAGGACAGCAGGATCGTCGGCACGTCGTCGAGCCCGAAGCGGCGGCTCCAGGTGTGGTGCCCGGCCCAGAAGGCCATGAGCAGCACCGCGCTCAGCGCGAAGGCCGGGACCTCGGTGAGAGCGTCGACCAGCTCGGCGTAGCTCGACGGCACGTCGAGCGAGACCACCAGCAGGGTCATCGCGAAGGCGAAGGCGGCGTCGGTGAAGGTCTCGATCCGCGTCATCTGCCCGCCGCGCAGGCGGAAGCCGTTCTTGACCGGCAGGCGATCGAGGGAGGGATCTTCGTGAGCCATGAGGGCCGTCCTTTCCGACGCAAGTTCGGTCGACTACTCGCGCGGCCCGCCGGATCGCCGGCCGGACCCCAGGCCGCGCAGGATCGCGCGAAACGGCCGCGCGACGTAGAGCAGGGGCGTCAGCCGGTCCGGCAGCCGCGGCCCGGCGAGGTCGGCGGGGGCGAGCGCCAGCGGCCACAGCCAGAAGCCCGGCCGCAGGCGGTTCCGCCAGCGCCGCTGCAGCGCCAGCCCCCAGCGCTGGCGGGCCCGGACGCTCTCGAAGCGCACGCTGCGGATCGCCGGGTCGAGGATCTGCGGCCGCACCTCCCGCGCCAGGCGCCGCCCCCGCACCAGCCACTCCCCGCGCCCGGCGAGCGGCGCCGGCACCGGCGCCCCCAGCAGCTCCTCGGCCAGCGTCGCCGCCAGCCCCAGCGCCGGCCCGACCCCGGTCTCCCCGGCGAGCTCCACGGCCTCCCGCCAGTCGCCCTCCCCGTAGACGCGCGCGAGCCCGGCGACGTCGGCCAGCCAGTGGAGGCGGCGCCAGCGGTGGCGCGAGCCGTGGTGGCACAGGTAGACGAGAAGCGCCGGCCGCGCCAGGGTGGCCACCCGACCGCCGTCCACCTCCAGTCGGCGGGTGCCGGCCCAGAGCCGGTCTTCTCCCAGCGGCAGCTCGACCTCCGGATGGGCGAGCTTCCAGTGGATCTCGACCAGGATCCCGGTCTCGGCGTGCCGGAAGGTCACCTGGCCGGCGCCGTGGGCGAGATACGCGCGCCCCAGCCGCGACTCGAACCGGAACGCCGCCGGCAGCTCCCACTCGTACCCCAGCTCGAGGAGCGCCCTCGCCGCCGCCCCGACCTGCCGCCGCCGCACCAGGAGGTCGAGGTCCCGGCACCAGCGCCGCGTCACGTCGCCGAAGACCTCGACCGCCAGCTCCGGGCCCTTCAGGGCCAGGACCCCGATCCCGCGCTCCTCCAGCGCCCCGGTCAGCCGCGCCAGCTCCGCCGCCTGGAGGCGCGCCCGCCGCGCCGTCCGCCGCTCGACCTCGCCGACCTGGCGCCGGGCCTCCTCGCCCAGCGCCGCCTCGCCGCCCAGCAGCTCGCGGCAGAGGTGCGGCACCAGCCGGTGCCGCCGGGCCAGGGCGAACAGGCGCGCGAGATCCAGGGCCGCCGGCAGCTCCTTCGGCCGCGAGTCCCCTTCCAGCGCCCGCCGCACCGCGCCGAGCAGCAGCGCCAGCTCCGGATCGCCCCCGGCCGCGCCCGCCGGCGCCGTCACGCCGACCCCGGGCCGCCGCCCTCCGCGAACTTCGCGATGACCTGGTATCTGCGCCCCACCCGGCCGCCGGTCAGCGTGCGCCCGCCGCAGCGCAGCCAGGCGTGGGCGACGAGCTGCCCGTCGCCGTCCTTCGCCAGGCCGAGGTAGAGGGTGCTCGCCAGCCCCCGGCGCCGGAGCATCATCTTGGCCGCCATCGCCCGCACCAGGCAGCGGGTCTGCCAGGGCGCGTAGCGGCTGGCGATCCGCACCGCCCAGGAGAGGCGCCAGGCGAGCCCGCCGCCGATCCCGGGCTCCTCGGGCGGCGATTCCGACATCGTGGCGCCGAAGCGGGGCGCCAGCCAGCGGAAGGGGAGCAGCAGGATCGCCAGGCGCGCCACCGCCAGGCAGAGCGCCGCCTCGGCGAGCAGGAGGCGATCGGCCCAGGAGATCCCGAGGAAGCTCTTGAGCGCGCGGAATCGCGGCATCGGGTGCGATTCTACGGCGGTCGCCGGGGCGGTGCGAAACGGGGCCGGGTCTGATAGTTTTCGAGGTATCGATGGCACGCGCCCGGAAGCGACACTACTCGCTCTTCGGCTTGACGGTCGTCTCCGAGCTGCCGCTGCCCGAGCTGCCGCCCGGAAAGCCGCCGGCGGACGTCGTGGTGCGCCGCGGCGTGGTGCCGGAGGCGCTCGACGAGGTCAAGAAGCGCGGCGTCCTCTACCAGGCCGGGCCGGGGCGGCTGCTGCTCCGGGTGCGCGACGTCGGCCGCTTCCTGGTCTCCGACGGCCGCGAGATCCGCGTCGAGCCGGCGTCCGAGGCCGAGGAGCGGGCGCTGCGCGTCTTCCTCTACGGCTCGGCGATGGGGGCGCTCCTCCAGCAGCGCGGGGTGCTGCCGCTCCACGCCAGCGCCATCGAGGCCGGCGGGCGCGCGATCGTCCTCGCCGGCAACTCGGGCGAGGGCAAGTCGACCCTGGCGGCGGCCTTCCACCGCGCCGGCTACCGGGTGCTGGCCGACGACGTCGTCGCGGTCCATCCGGGCGGCGACGGCGACGGCGACGCGCCGCGGGCCTTCCCCGCCTACCCGGCGCTCAAGCTCTGGCCCGACGCCCTCGCCCGGCTCGAGATCGACCCGTCCGAGCTCGCGCGGGAGCGGCCCGGGCTCGAGAAGACGATCCTCCCCACCGGCGAGCGCTTCGCCGGCGAGCCGCTGCCCATCACCCACGTCTACCTGCTGCACTCCACGAACAAGGACGATCTCGAGGTGAAGCCGATCACCGGCATGGGCAAGCTCGCCGCCCTCTGGCGCTTCACCTACCGCCGCCAGTTCCTCGACGGTCTCGAGGACAAGCAGCAGCACTTCCGCATGTGCACCGCCCTGGCCAAGAGCGCCGCGCTGGCCGCGGTCGTGCGACCGAGCGGCGATTTCCGGATCGATGAGCTGCGCGAGCTGCTCGAGAAGGACTTCCGCGAGTGAGCCGCGGGCGATGAACCGCATCGTCTGGCTCGCCTCCTACCCGAAGTCCGGCAACACCTGGTTTCGGGCCTTCCTCGCCAACCTGCTGAGCGGCCTCGACCGGCCGGTGCCGATCAACGCCCTGCGCACCGGCTCGATCGCCAGCGCCCGCCCGGTCTTCGACGAGCTCGCCGGCGTCGAGGCCTCGGAGCTCACCCCGGACGAGATCGACCTCCTGCGCCCGGACGTCTACCAGCAGATGGCCGAAGAAGCCCTCGCCACCGAGTACCACAAGGTGCACGACGCCTACACGCTCAACTCCGAGGGACGCCCGCTGCTGCCCCCCGAGGCCACCCGCGCGGCGCTCTACTTCGTGCGCAACCCGCTCGACGTGGCGGTCTCCTACGCCCACCACTCCCACTGCGACGTCGACACCGTGATCGGCTGGATGGCCCACCCCGGCCACTGCTTCTGCGCCGGCCCCAAGCGGCTCCACAACCAGCTCCGCCAGCGGCTGCTCACCTGGTCGGGGCACGTCGAGAGCTGGGTCGACCGGCCCGAGTTCCCGGTCCACGTCGTGCGCTACGAGGACATGAAGCTCGCCCCCGAGGCGACCTTCACGGAGGCGGCCCGCTTCGCCGACCTTCCGACCGAGCCCGAGGCGATCGCCCGGGCGCTCGAGTTCAGCTCCTTCGAGGAGCTCCAGCGCCAGGAGGCCGAGACCGGCTTCGCCGAGAAGAACCCGCGCGCCGAGTCGTTCTTCCGCAAAGGGGTGGCGGGGGGGTGGCGCGAGGCGCTGAGCGAAGAGCAGGCGGCGAAGGTGATCGAGGATCACCGGGGGGTGATGGAGCGGTTCGGGTACCTGGATGAGGGCGGCGAGCCGGTGTTCTGAGGCCCGGCAGCCGGACGGCGGGTCCGGCGAGTGCCCGCGACCCTCGCCCCGCCCCTCGCTCCTCCGGGCCATCGCTTCCGCGCCCGTGCTCGATCTCGCCTACCGCTGGCTCTGCCGCAGGCGCCTGTGCCACCCGGCGGCGAGCGACGTGTGGACCCTGCGGCGCCGCTGGCCGCGGGCCCGTCGGCGCATCCGGCGCGAGCTCGAGGCCGGCCGCTACCGCTTCGCGCCGCTGCGAGAGTTCCGGGTCGCCAGTCGGCGGCTCGAGCTCTGCTGCGCCCGCGCTACGCGCGCTGCCACCACCTGCGCGGCCGCGGCGGCGCCCGCCGGGCGCTGCGCCGCACGCAGCGGGCTCTGGTGCCCGGCTTCTGGGTGATGAAGTCCGACGCCGCGAGCTACTACGCCTCGATCGACCGCTCGGTGCTGTGTGACCTCCTGCGCCGGCGGGGGATCGACCGGCCGACCGTCGCGCTGATCCGCGCCTCGCTCGACCGGGTGGTGGACCGCGGCGGGCTCTACGAGCGGCCGGCGCGCAGGATCCCGCTGGGCTCGCCGCTGTCGCCGCTGCTGGCGGCGGTCTACCTGGGGCCGGTCGACGAGGCGGTGGCGCGGCTAGGCCTGTTCTACGCCCGCTACCTGGACGACTGGGTGGTGGTGGCGCCGACGCGCTGGAAGC
>JBFJMD010000112.1:0-7118 GCA_041634115.1 Thermoanaerobaculia bacterium
ATCCTGGGAAAGACCTACGCCAAGTACCCGGTCTTCACCCAGGAGGCGGCCAATCCGTTCCACTTCCTGTTGATCTCGATCTGCATTGCGATCGCGGCGGCGATCCTCTTCGCCAAGACCCGCGCCTGCTGGGCCGAGGGTGTGGGCGGCGGCGTCGCCTTCGGCTTCTTTCTCGGCCTGGTGGCGTTCTTCCCGCCCTTCTACAACTCGCTGGTGCTCGAGGGGTTCCCGTACTTCCTGGTCTGGTGCTGGGGGGGCACGCACCTGATCGGCGCGGTGGTCTTCGGGTTCTTCCTGGGGCTGATCTACAAGAAGTAGCGGCGCGGCGGCGCGACCCGGCCGGCATCCTCGCGCGGCGCGGCGCGGGCTCGGCGCCCGCCGCCGCCCTGTGACCTGTTTTACTGCGGACCCGGCTCCGATGGTAGAGGCTGGGCGGGCCGATGACCGCCGACCCCGCGATCGGAGCCGCGGCGTCCCCCGACCCCGCGGCCGCCGCCGAGCCCGCTCCGAGCCCGGCACCGGACCCCGTCCGGCGCCCGTCCCGGAAGCTCGAGCGGGCGCTCGCGCTCTGCCGCCGGGGGAGCTGGCGGGAGGGGCTGGCGCGGCTCTCGGCCATCGCCCGGGCCACCGAGCCCTCGGTCGTGCTGCCGGGCAGCTTCTACTCGTTTCTCGGCGTCGCGGTCGCCCGCTGCGAGGGGCGAAAGCGGGACGGGGTCGAGCTCTGCCGGTACGCCGTGACCCTGCAGCCGCGCAGCGCCGAGAATCACCTCAACCTCGCTTCCGCCTATCTGATCGCGCGCAACCGGCGGGCGGCGGTGCGCTCGCTGCGGCGGGGGCTCGCGCTGGCCCCGGCGCACTCCGGCCTGCTCGAGCTGGCCGCCGAGATCGGCGTCCGGCGGCGCCCGGTGATCCCCTTCCTGCCGCGCTCGTTCGGGATCAACCGGATGCTCGGGCGGTGGCGCCACCGGATGATCACCCGGCTCCTCGCCCGGCGCGAGGACGACCTCTACTGATCGCCCGGCTCAGAGCGCGAAGGCGAGCGCGAAGAAGCCGATCATCGCGAACACCAGGGCGATCTTGAGGGCGGCGGCCAGCACCAGGCCGAGCCAGGCTCCGGCGCCGGCTCGCCCCGCCTCGCCCAGCTTGCGGCGCACCGTGTACTCGCCGAGGACGGCGCCGGCGAAGGGCCCGAGGACGATGCCGGGCAGGCCGAACAAGATCCCCACGATCGCGCCGAGGGCCGCCCCCCAGACCGCCCGCCGGCTGGCGCCGGCCCGCTTCGTGCCGTAGGCGCCGGCGGCGAACTCCACGACGTAGGCGAAGCCGGTGAGCAGCGCCAGCAGGGCGAGGGTGACCGGGCCGACGCGCGAGAAGCCGTCGGCCCACGCCGCCAGGAAGAGGCCGGCGTAGACCAGCGCGGCGCCGGGCAGGGCCGGCAGCACGGTGCCGGCGAGCCCGAGGGCGACGAGCAGCACCGCGAGGACGAGGAGCAGCGCCTCCACGGCGGGCATCCTATCGCCGGCGTCGGAGCGGCTTCCGGGAGCGAGCGCCGCCACCCCACCCTGCGGGGCGGCGCGGCGGCGCCCGGGCCCTGCTAGCCTGAGATCGTCGATGAAGGCCTTCGACGAGCAGATCCAGGTGAGCTGCCCGCGGTGCGGGGAGACCTACGACGACTGGCTGTCGCCGGCGGAAGAGGGCGAAGCGCAGCCCGAGGCGAGCGGTCGGCCGGGAGGGTCCGCAGCCTCCACCTGCCCCGGTTGCGGGCACCGGGTGCTGCACGAGCTGCTGGCGGCGCGCGAGGACGGCGTCTGGGAGCTGGACGGGCGCGAGCCGGGGGAGTGATCCCGAAGGCGGCGGCCGTGGAGGGCGAATCGACGCCGACCGCCCTGCGCTGGACGGCGCGCCTCCTGTCGCTCGCCCTCGTCGCCGTCGTCCTGCTCCTCGCCCTCGGCGAGGACTTCGACCCGCGGCGGCTCTCGGCCGCCGAGACGGCGATGGCGGCGGGCCTGACGCTCGCCTGCGCCGGGCTTCTCGCCGGCTGGCGCCGGCCGCGCGCCGGCGGCGCGGCCACTCTCGCTGGTCTGGCGCTCTTCGTCGGTGCCGGCGTCGTCGCGAGGGGCCGCCCGCCGGGCTCCTGGCTGCCGGCGGCGATGGCGGCCGCGGCGGCGCTCTTCCTGTTCGACCGCGGGCGCGCCGGCTGAGCCCGCGAGCCCTGCCCGGCCGGGGGCCGTAGAATCCGGTCGAGGCGATGCCGAAAAAGCCCGTTCCGCCGTCCGCGCGCCGTGCGAGGCGTGGCCGCCGCGCGCTCCCGCTCGCGCTCGCCCTGGCACTCCTGCCGGCGGCCGTGCGGCCGGCGGGCGGCGCCGACGCGCCCTGGCGGCTGGCGGGCGCGCTCGCCCCCGGTCCCCATCCGGTCGGCTTCGAGCTCCTCGAGACCTACGACCGGACGCGCACGTTCCACGACAGGGTGGACGCCCGGGGCGAGCCGCGGCCCGGCGAGCGCGCCCGGCCGGTGCAGATCAGCCTCTGGTATCCGGCGGCGCCGGGCTCCTCAGGGGCTTTCATGCGATTCGCCGACTACGTGGAGGCGACGGCCGGAGAGAGCGACTTCGAGGATCGGGCTGCGGAGCGGCGCCGCGAGGTCCTGGAGGAGTTCGTGGGCGCCCGCGTCCGCGCCGGCCTGCCGAAAGCGAAGCTGGAGCGCCTGCTCGAGACCGCGGTGCCGGCGGTGCGCGACGCCGCCCCGGCCGCGGGACCCTTCCCGCTCGTCGTCGTCGCGCAGGGCTTCGGCACCTCCCCCTGGCTCGAGTCCGGGCTCAGCGAGCATCTCGCGAGCCACGGCTACCTCGTCGCCTCGAGCCCGTCGATGGGCTCCCGGTCGCGCCTGATGGACGACGGGTTCGTGGGGCTCGAGACCCAGGCGCGGGACCTCGAGCACCTGATCGCGGCGCTCCACGGCCGCCGCGGGCGCGACCCCGAGCGGCTCGGCCTCGTCGGCTACAGCTTCGGCGGCGCGGCGGCGCTGATGGTGGCGATGCGCCGCGGCGACGTCGACGCGCTGGTGAGCCTCGACGGCTCGGAGGCGCTGGCCTCGATCGCGGAGCACCTCCGCCATTGGCCCTTCTTCGACGTCGCGCGGATGCGGGGGGCGATGCTGCGGCTCGGCGGCGCCCCGTCGCCGGGCCTCGACCTCTCGCTCGTCGAAGGGCTGCGCTACTCGCGCCGCTATCTCGCGACCTTCCCGCGGCTGCGCCACTTCGACTTCTCGATGCTCGGTCCGATCTCGGCGTTCGTGCCGGGCTTCTCCGGCGCCGTCGAGGGCGATCCGCTCGCGGGCCACGAGTGGATCTGCCGCTACGTCCGCCGCTTCTTCGACGCCTTCCTCGCCGGCGACCCCGAATCCCGGTCGTTCCTCGAGCGGCCGCCGGCGGACAACGGCGCGCCGGCCGGCCTGCTGGCGATCGAGCGCCGCGAAGCGCTGCCGGCGCCGCCGAGCGAGAGCGCGTTTCTCGAGCTGATGGACGAGGAGGGGATCGAGGCGGCGGCGCGGCTCTTCAAGGAGCTGCGCCGCCGGGACCCGGGCGTCCGGGTGTTCGCGGAGTCCACCCTGGAGCGCTACGGGCAGGGCCTGCTGGCGGGCCGCCGCCTCCAGGACGGGGTGGCGCTGTTCCGTCTCGTGGCCGAGGCCTACCCGGACTCCTGGACCGCCCACCGGGGGCTCGGCGAGGCCTACCTCGCCGCCGGCGCCCGCAGGCTCGCCCTCGCCAGCTTTCGCCGCGCCCTGACGCTCCACCCCGGCGACCCGCTGCTCGAGAACGCCGTCCGTCGGCTCGAGGAGCGGGAATCCCCATGATCGCTTTCGCGTCGCTGTTTCTCGGCCTCGTCGTGGGGGTGCAGCCGGTCCAGCTCCTGGTCTCGGACGAGGTGGCGAGCGCCGAGCTGCTGCTCGACGGCCGCCGCGTCGCCGTGATGGCGGGCGCGCCCTGGTCGGCCGACTGCGACTTCGGCGCCGCGCTGCTGCCGCACGAGCTGGTCGCGGTGGCCCGCGACGCCGAGGGCCGCGAGCTGGCGAGCGTCCGCCAGTGGATCAACCTGCCGAAGCGCTCGGCGGAAGCGGCGGTGGCGCTTGAGGGGGGCGAGGCCGGGCGCGGCGTCGTCGCGCGGCTGGTCTGGGACAGCGTCGTGGGGGCGGAGCCGCTCGAGGTGCGGGCGCGGCTGGACGGCAAGCGGCTCAAGGTGGACGATCCGCGGGCGATCGCGCTGCCCGCGCACGATCCGGAGCGCCTCCATTTCCTGCAGGTGGAGCTCGACTTCGCCGGCAACGTCAGCACCGTGGCGGAGACCGTCTTCGGCGGCTCCTACGCCGACGAGGTCAGCACCCGGCTGACCGCCCTGCCGCTGGCGCTGGCGCGCGGCGCCAAGCTGCCGCCGCTCGAGAAGCTCCGCGGCCGGGTCTCGAAGGACGGCGCTCCGCTCGAGGTCGTCGCCGCCGAGGAGGGCCCGGCCGAGATCGTCATCGTGCGCGACGAGTCGGCGCGGCAGGACCTGACCGGGCTCGGACGCACCGACCGGCGGGCGCTCCGCGACCGGGCGCGGGTGGGCCGGGTCACCCGCGGCGACGAGGACCGGGGCTCGCTGCGCTACCGGATGGGGCTCCAGAGCGACCTCCGGCTGCGCTTCGTCTGGCCCCATTCGCGGCTCGAGCGGCGGGCCGGCTACGACCTCGCGATCTTCCCCCCGTCCGAGGACTTCACCTGGAAGGACGGGGGTTTCTACTGGCTGCTGGCCTACGTGCGGGCGCCGGCCGGCGACCGGGAGCCGCAGCAGCTGGCGGACGCGGTCGCCGCCGCCGGGCTGCTGGCCGCGGGCCGCAACCGGCGGCGGGCGGTGGTGCTGGTCCTGGGCGCCGAGGCCGAGTCCGCGGCCCAGCTGGAGCCGGCCGCGGTGCGGAGCTTTCTGGCGGCGCTGCGCGTGCCGCTCGTGGTCTGGTCGACGGTCGAGGGCTCGGAGCGCGCTCCGGGTCCCTGGGGCCGGGCGACCGAGGTCTCCAACCTGGCGCGGCTGGAGGGGGCCGTGCGCGACCTCTACCGGGGCCTCGAGCGCCAGCGGATCGTCTGGCTCGCCGGGGTCCACCTGCCGCAGCAGCTGGACTTCCGGGAGGGCGACGGAGTCCGGCTTGTCCGCTGACCGGCCCTCTTCCCGGGCCGGCCGGCTGGTGCGGGCGGCCGGCCTCGCCGGGCTCGCCGGGTTCGCCACGGCGGCCGCGCCCGGCGGACCGCCGCCTCCCGAAGCGCCGGTCGCGGGTCGGCCGGCCGAGATCGCGCCGGCCGGGCCGGCGGCGGCGACGGTCTGGCTCCAGCCCGGCGAGCGGCTGCGCGCCGAGCCCGACGCCGGGGCCCGGCTGGTGGCGCTGGTCGACGCCGCGGTCGAGGTGGCCGTGCTCGAGCGCCGCCCGGGCTGGGTGCGAGTGCGCTACGGCGACCGGCTCGGGTGGGTGGCGCTGGGGGACGCCGCGGCGGCGCCCGGCGACGCCCGCCTGCCGCGGACCGCGCCGAGCCCCTGGCGCCTGGAGATGGCGCGGGCGGCTCTGGGGGCGGCGGCGGAAGCGGGGCGGCTGGGTCCCTTCCGCCTCTACACCGACGTGACCGACCGCGACCTGCTGCGCTTCCTGGGCCGGCTGGCCGAGGCGCTGCCGGCCGCCTACCGGGCGCGCTACGGGCTCGACCCCGGGCCGGAGGCGGGGGAGGTCGTGGTCCTCTTCGCCGCCGAGGCCGGCTATCGCGACTACGACCGCGAGACGAGCGCCACGGCCGACCTGCGCGCCGGCGGTCACGCGAGCCGCGGCCTGGTGGCGCTCTTCGCCGGCGACAAGGACCGGGGCGACGTGGCGGCGGTGCTGGTCCACGAGCTGACCCACCTGCTCAACCGGCGCACGCTCGCCGCGACGCCCGCCCCCTGGCTCGAGGAGGGGATGGCGAACGACCTCGCCTTCTGCCGCCTCGACCGCTCGGGACGGCCGGTCCTCGGCAGCCTGGGGGGCCGCAGCGTGGTCGTCGAGCGCCCGGTCTGGCTGGCCGGCGGCGAGAGCCGCGTGGACCGCGAGATCCGGCTCGAGGGCCCGCTGGCCTCGCTCAGCCTGGTCCGCGACCGCCGCCGCGCCGGCGCCGGCCCGGCGCTCGAGCTGCTGACCGACCTCGACTGGAGCGAGTTCCTCGAGCCCGCCGGGCGGCCGGCGCGCTACGACGACAGCGCCTTTCTCGTGCGTTTCCTGCTCGAGGGCGGCGACGAGCTGGCGGCCGCCTTTCGCGGCTACCTCGCGGACCTCGCCTCCGGGGCCGCCGCCGGCCGCGAGCCGCTGGCCGGTCGCCTCGGCCTCGGCTGGCCGGAGCTCGAGCGGGACTTCGCCGCCTGGCTGTCGCGGCGCGCGGAGGTCCCGTGAACCGGGTGGTAGTCTGGCGACCGACCATGGGGCGCCTCGCGACCGTCGCCGCGATCCTCGCGCATCTCGCCTTCGCCCAGGGCGTCGCCCCCGGCCTCGCGCAGCAGGGGACCGGCCCCGACCGCGGCGCCTTCTACGAGACCCTCGACGTCAACGTGGTCAACGTCGAGGTGTTCGTGACCGACAAAAAGGGCGAGCCGGTGCGCGGTCTCGGGCGCGAGGACTTCGAGCTCCTCGAGGACGGCCGCCCGGTCGAGCTCACCAACTTCTACGCCGTCGAGGGCGGGCGGCCGCGGCCGGACCCCGTGGAGACGCCGGCCGAGCTCGCCGACGGCGCGCCGCGCGAGCTGCCGCCGCCGCCGGGGGAGGCGCGGGTGCCCGAGGACCAGCGCCTCCACCTCGTGGTCTACGTGGACAACTTCAACATCCGGCCGCTCGACCGCAACCGCACCTTCGCGCGGCTGCGCGAGTTCCTCTACGACACGATCGCCCCCCACGACCGCGTCATGCTGGTGACCTACGACCGCTCGCTGCACATCCGCCAGCCCTTCACCAGCGACAGCTCGGCGGTGGCGCGGGCGCTCGTCGAGGTGGAGAAGATGACCGGTTCCGCCGAGCAGGCGGCGGAGGAGACGCGGCGGCTGCGGCGGGCGATCGACAACGCGAACTCGTCGGCCGA
>JBFJMD010000113.1:0-7095 GCA_041634115.1 Thermoanaerobaculia bacterium
GACAGCCTGAGCAGCAACCTGGTGATGGCGTTCCACGACGAGCCGGACGGCAGCATCTGGGTCGGCACCTACGGCGGCGGTCTCGATCTCGTGGAGCCCGAGAGCGGCGTGGTCGAGCGCTTCCGCTCGCACCCGGCGCGGCCTCGGAGCCTGAGCGACGACCGCGTGATGTCGCTCCTGGTGGACAGCCGGGGGACGCTGTGGGCGGGCACCTTCGACGGCGGGCTCAACCGCCTGGACCGGCGCACCGGCACCTTCCGCCGCTACCTGCACGACCCGCGAGACCCGACGAGCCTCAGCGCCGACGGGGTGACCGCGATCCTGGAGGACCGCTCCGGCATCCTGTGGATCGGCACCTACCGGGGCGGGCTCAACCGCTACGATCCCGCGCTCGACGCCTTTACCTCGTATCGCAGCGATCCGGACCGGCCCAACAGCCTGAGCAGCGACCGGGTCGTGGCGCTCTACGAGGACTCCTGGGGCCTCATCTGGGTGGGCACGGACGGCGGCGGCCTCAACCGCTTCGATCCGGCGAGCGGCCGCTTCACCCATTTCCGGCACGACCCGGCGGACCCCTCGAGCCTGAGCGGCGACACGATCTGGACCGTCCACGAAGATCGCCGCGGAACGCTCTGGATCGGCACCGAGACCGGCGGCTTCAGCCGCTGGCTGCCCGAGGACCGGCGCGGTCATCGACCCCACTTCCGGCGCTTTACCCGCCGGGACGGGCTCTTGAGCTCGGTCGTCTACGGGATCCTGTCGGACCGCGCCGGCCAACTCTGGCTGAGCACCAACCGCGGGCTCTCCTCCTTCGATCCCGTCCGCGAGACCTTCCGCCACTTCGACACCAGCCACGGCCTGCAGAGCAACGAGTTCAACGCCGGCGCCTACTTCGAGACCCGCGACGGCAAGATGCTCTTCGGCGGGCCGAACGGCTTCAACGCCTTCTACCCGGCGGCGGTGGCGCTCAACCGGCACGTGCCGCCGGTCGAGATCACCGCTTTTCGCCGCTTCAACGAGCGCCTCGACCTCGGCCGCCCCCTGTCCACGATCGACCGCGTCGAGCTGACCCACCGCGACTCGGTGATCGGATTCGAGTTCGTCGCCCTCGACTTCACCGCTCCCGAGAAGAACCGCTACGCCTACCGCCTCGAGGGCTTCGACGAAGCCTGGATCGAAGCCGGCAACATGCGGCAGGCGACCTACACCAACCTCGATCCCGGCGCCTACACCTTCCGGGTCCGGGGCTCGAACAACGACGGCGTCTGGAGCGAGATCCCCGCCGAGCTCGCGATCGCCGTGGCGCCGCCGCCCTGGCGCTCGCGGTGGGCCTACTCGGTCTACGGGCTGCTGGCGGCGGCATTCCTCCTCGGGCTCGTCCGTTTCCAGGTCCGCGAGCGCGAGAAGGCCGCCGAGCTGGCGGAGGCGAACCGCTCGCTGCAGCTGCAGATGACCGAGCGCGAGCGGGCGCAGGGCGAGATCCGCAAGCTGTCGCTCGCCGTCGAGCAGAGCCCCGCCTCGGTGATGATCACCGATCCCGCCGGCAAGATCGAATACGTCAACGCCAAATTCGAGGAGCTGACCGGCTACCGGCGGGACGAGGTGCTGGGCCGGCGATCCGATTTCCTCGAGTCCGGCTACACCGCCCCCGGCGCCTACCGGGCGCTGTGGGACACGGTGCGGGCCGGCCGCGACTGGCGCGGCGAGCTGCACAGCAAGAAAAAGAGCGGCGAGCTCTTCTGGGAGTACGCCTCGGTCTCGCCGCTCAAGAGCGCCGACGGCGCGGTGACCCACGTCCTGGCGGTCAACGAGGACATTACGGTGCGCAAGGAGTACGAGGAGCGCCTGCTCCACCAGGCGCACTTCGACCACCTGACGAACCTACCCAACCGCATCCTGGCGCTCGACCGCCTGAGCCGCGCGATCGTCCAGAACCGCAAGGGCGACCGGGTCATCGGGGTGATGTTCGTGGACCTCGACAACTTCAAGATCGTCAACGACACCCTGGGGCACGCGACCGGCGACGAGCTGCTGGTCGCCTCCGCCGCCCGATTGAACGAGGTGCTGCGGGCGTCGGACACGGTCGCCCGGCTCGGCGGCGACGAGTTCCTCGTCATCCTGCCCGAGCTCGACGACGTCGTCGACGCCGAGGTCGCGGCGGGACGCCTGCTGGAGAGCTTCGCCAGGCCCTTCAACCTCGACGGCCGGGACATCTTCGTCACCGCGAGCGTCGGAATCACCGTCGCCCCGATCGACGGCGACGATCCACACATCCTGCTGCGCAACGCCGACGCCGCCATGTACAAGGCGAAGGAGGCGGGCCGCAACGCCTATCAGTTCTTCACCCCGGCGATGAACGAGCAGGCCATGCACCGGCTGAGCCTGGAGTCGAACCTGCGCCGCGCCCTCGGCGAGGAGCAGCTCGCGATCCGCTATCAGCCGCTGATCGACGCCGAGACCGAGAAGGTGGTCGGGGCCGAGGCGCTGCTCACCTGGGACAGCCCCGAGCTCGGCAAGGTGACGCCGGACGAGTTCATCCCGGTGGCCGAGGAGACCGGTCTGATCGTGCCGATCGGCGAATGGGTGCTGCGGGAGGCGTGCCGGGCGGCGCGCTCCTGGCGCGACGCCACCGGGCTCGAGCTGCGGGTCGCGGTGAACGTCTCGGCGCGCCAGCTCATGGGAGCGGAGCTCGCGGAGGCGACCGCCCGGGCGCTCGCCGAGAGCGGCCTCGAGCCCGGGTGCCTCGAGCTCGAGATCACCGAGCGGCTGCTGATGGAAGACGACCGCGAGACGATGGAGACCCTGCATCGGCTCCGCGAGCTGGGCGTGCGGCTTTCGCTCGACGACTTCGGGACCGGCTACTCGGCCCTCGGCTACCTCAAGAAGTACCCGTTCGACGTGCTGAAGATCGACCGCGCCTTCGTCGCCAGCCTGCTCGAGAAATCGGGCGACCGCGCCCTCGTCAAGGCCGTCATCGCCATGGGCCGGAGCCTCGACCTCGAGGTCATCGCCGAGGGCGTCGAGGAGGAAGAGCAGCTCGAGCTCTTGCGCGAGTGGGGCTGCGACCTGCTCCAGGGCCACCTGTTCAGCCGCGCCGTCCCGGCGGAGGCCGTGCCCGATCTCGAGCTGCGAGCGCGCTCGCGACCCCGGGCCGCCCCAAGCGAGCGGGCGGAGGCCGTCGCCTAGGCGCCGCTAGGACTTGCGCTTCTTCTCGGAGCTCTCTGGCGGCGGCACCGAGTAGATGATGCGGGCGATGGCGCCGGAGCCGCTGAAGCGGGTCTCGATCGACATCACGTTCTCGACCGGCTGCAGCGGCACCCCGCGGAGGCGCTTGACGAGCGTCACGTGGCAGCCGCTCTCCGGGACGTTGCGCAGCTCGGGATCGAACATCCGGGCGACGCCGTTGTCTTCGGTGTGGACGCGGTAGAAGGCCTCGATCTGCTTCTTCCTCGCGCGCCGCCGCCGCTCCTCGATGGCGACGTTGTAGAAGAAGACCTCGGCGTCCGGCTCCTCGACGTCGATCACCGCCATGCCGTGGATCCAGACCGGCCCGATCTCGGAAAAGTCGAGCTCGAGCCTCGCTCCCGGCCGTCCCTCGTCGTCGGGGCTATCGACCCGCCCCTCGATCGCCGGCGAGAGGTCGTCGTCGACGATCAGGATCTTGCCGAGACGGCGGTCGTTCTGGCAGGGATTGCCCTTGAGCCCGCCGTCCCCGAGCCCGGGGCCGGGGGTCGCATTGCCGTCCTCGTCGACGACGTCGAACGTCCGGTTCGGGCTCCCGAGATCCAGGTCGTGGCCCCCGGGGCGATTCGAGTCGAAGATGACCGCGGCGTTCTGCTCGAACCCGGGGTTGAAGCCCCGCACCCGGATGAACTTGCCGCTGGCGCCATGAGGAATCGCGGATACCACTTCTCCGACCGCGAAGCCCTCGAAGTCGATCGTGACGGTCTCGACCGCCACCTGCTGAGCGAATGCGGCCCCGGAGACGAGGCAGCATAAGGCGAGAACCCCCATCCAACCCACTCGCGTGCGCTTCATATGTCCTCCTTCCCCGGCGACCCGCCGCGCCCTGGAGCGCAATGCTCCGGGGGCGCTCGATCGCCGGCTGGCTTCGCGGCTCAACGCCCAGGGCCGCCAGCCCGCGCCGGCTCTCTCCCGTGCGGCTGCGATTTTACTACGTTTGCGACCCGCCGCCGACCCCCGCCCGGGTGGGCGCGGGACTCGGCCAGGCGAACCGCAAGGCCTTGTCGTGCTGGAAGCGCACCAGGAAGTTGACCGCTTCGACCGCCATGGTCTCGGTGAGGCGCTCGGCCTCCTGGGCCTCGCGGAGCATGAGGACGGCGGCGAGCGCCGGACGCTCGAGGCCGATCGACGCGCAGACGTCGTAGGCCTCGCGAAGCAGGCCCCGCACCTCCGCGAAACGGTTCTGGGCGATGCGACAGCACACGAGGTCCAGCGCCGCCATCGCCGCGCGCAGTCCCGCCCCTTCCTCGATCAGGCCCGCGTGGACCGCCGCGAGGTCGCATCCGGCCGCTTCGAGGTCGCCCAGCGCCCGATGCGTCAGTCCTCTGATCCAGAGGTGCTGGAGCTCGTGCTTCCTGCTCTGGATCGCGCCCAGGGGGCCTCGCGCCGCCGCCAGAGCCGCCCACGCGTCGAGGCCGTGCCCTTCTCGCGCCAAGCGCTCCGCCAGCGAGTGAAGCGCCTGGAGGACGACCCGCGGCTCGCTCAGCAGGGTGACGCCTTCGTCGAAGAAAGCGCAGATCTCCTCGACCGGCGCGTCCACCAGAACCGCCCATCCGCGCTCAACCAGCGCCGCTCCCAGCTTCTCTTCGTCCCCGAGGAGGCGCCGGAGCGCGATCTGGCGATCGAGCAATCGAACCGCCTCATCCCGGCGGGACTGCATGACCCGAAGCGAGACCAGCATGCTGAGGTAGTCCGCCTCGAGCTCCCGGTCCCCGGTGCCTTCGCCGAGGTGGCGCTTCGCCCGCTGCAGGGCTCTTTCGGCACCGAGGAGATCCGAATTGATGCGCCGCGCGTTGCCCAAGAAGCAGTAGGCCTTGGCGCGCAGGTCCTCGAGGTCGGGACGAGATAGCCAGCCGGCCTTCTCCACTTCCTCCAGCACCTCGATCGCCACTTCGGCGAGCCGCAACGAGCGCTCGAGGTCACCGAACCGCTCGCCGTAGCTCCGCTGCACCAGGTCGTGGAAAAAGACGAGCAGCATCTCCGGCGGGCTGCTCTTCAGGATCGTGTCCCGCCACTCCACGGGCACGTCGGCCAGGTCCCCGTAGCGCTCGGCGGCGCGCGCCCGCGCGCTGCCGAAGGCCGCCTCGACCGGCCGCAGCCGGGCGCCCACCCGCCGGATGACCGCGTCGTACTCCTCGTCCGTCGAGGCCGGCGACCCTCCCCGCAGCGTTTCGAAGTCCTCCGCGGTGAGGGCCTTGCGGATGATTCGGATCAAGTCCGTCGGCATTCTGGATGCTCGCTGTCAGCAGTACGCTGGCAACAGCGTATCGAAACTCGCCCTTGCGGTCAAGCCGCGCCGCCGCTCGGCGTCGGGCGGCGGCTATCCCGGGCGCAGCCCGAGGGCCTTCTTCAGGGCCTTGAGGTGGCGGCGGCTGACGGTCGCGCTCTGCCCGTCGGCGAGCTCGACGACCGTCGCGTCGTCCTCCCGGCGCAGCGCCTTGACCTGGTGGAGGTTGATCACCTCGCCGCGGTGGATGCGCAGGAAGCCCCAGGGCCGCAAGCGGGTCGCGAGCGCCACGATCGAGTCGTCGAGCAGATAGCGCCGACCGTCGAGGCGGAAGACCGTGTAGCCCTGCTCGGCGTGAAACCGGGCGATCCGCCGCGGGTCGAAGAGCCGGGTGGTGTCGCCGCGCCGAGCGGCGACCCGCGGCGGCTCCTGGTGGCCGGCGACCTGGCGCAGGACGCGGGCGAGCTCCGCCCCGCCGGCCGGCCGCTCCAGCCGGCGCACCCGCTCGAGGGCTTCCTCCAGCCGCTCCGACTCGATCGGCTTCAACAGGTAGTCGACCGCCGCCTTCTCGAACGCCTTGACCGCGTACTCTTCGTGGGCGGTCGTGAAGATGACGTGGCAGGTGGGCGGCAGGCGCTCGGCGACCTCGAGGCCGTCCATCCCCGGCATCCGCACGTCCAGCAGCACGACCTCGGGCGCGCTCTCGGCGATCCGCGCCAGGACCTCTTCGCCGTCGGCCGCCTCGCCGGCGATCGCGACCCCGCCCAGCCGCTCGAGCTGGCGCCGCAGGCGCCGGCGCGCGACCGCCTCGTCGTCGACGATCAGCACCGAGAGCTTCGGCGGCTGCGCTCCGACCTCGCTCACGAGGGCGCCTCGAGCGGCAGCGAGAGGGTGACCTCGAATCCGCCGGCGGAAACCGGCGCCGAAGCGAGGACGGCGTCGCCGCCGTAGAGCAGCTCGAGCCGCTTTTCGAGCTCGACCAGCGAGGTGCCGCTGCCGCGATGGGGTGAGCTGCCCGGACCGTCGCCGTCGTCGGCCACCGACAGCACCAGGCTCGAGTCGGTCCGGCGGGCCTCGACCCGGACCCGACCGCCCTCGCGCCGCGGCGCCACCCCATGGAGCACGGCGTTCTCCACGAGCGGCTGGAGGACGAGCGGCGGCACCAGCACCTCCCCCGCCTCGGGTCCGACCGAGACCTCGCTCTCGAGCCTGTCGCCGAGCCGGATCGCCTCGACCTCCAGGTAGCTTCGCACCGCCTCGATCTCCTCGGCGAGCCGCACCCAGCCCGCCTCGGAGCCCCTCAGGGTGTAGCGGAAGAGCGCGGCCAGCCGCTCGATCATGCGCTCGGCCGCCGCGGGGCTCTCCTCGATCAGCCCGGCGACCGTGTTCAGGCTATTGAACAGGAAATGGGGGTTGGTGCGCGCCTGCAGCGCCCGGAGCTCGGCTCGGAGCGCCTCCTTCTTCGCCTCCTGGGCGCGCAGCTCGTCGCGCCGGGCCTGCCGCCGCAGCCGCTCGTAGACGAGCTGGAAGCCGAGGAGGACGGCGACGATCACGATGCCGATGCGGAAGGCGTCCGGCCGCAGGTCGGCGGCCTTCATGCCGCCGGTGGCTTCGATCGAGCGCAC
>JBFJMD010000114.1:0-7084 GCA_041634115.1 Thermoanaerobaculia bacterium
CGCGAGCCTGTCGGACTTTGACCGGGGGCTCGCGCCTGCGCTCCGCGTGCGCGCCCGCCGGCGGTGCCCTTCGAAGGCTCGCGTGAGCGCTGGCGGAGAGCTACCCGGAGAGGGCCTCCCCGGACCCCGGAGCGCCGGTGGCGGACGGGCACCGCTAGTCCAGATAGCCGAGCGCCTTCAGCGTCTCGACCGTCTCCTCCGAGATCTTCGCGCGGCCCGGGGGGGCCACGGGCTCGTGCTCGAGCTCGGCCAGCCGGCGGGCCAGCTCCGCGTGGATCGCGGGGCGCTCGGCGCCCAGCTCGCGCTGCGCGCCGGGGTCCTCCCCCAGCTCGTAGAGCTCCGTCTCCCAGAGCGGCAGGCCGCGCACCAGCACCGCGAGGCAGCGCTCGTCATCGCCGACGCCGAGCGCCCGCGGCGTCTCGCAGCCGTCGGCCGCGAGCTCCAGGCGGCGCAGCGCCGGCTCGCCCGGAAGGTCGAAGGCGACCGTCTGCCAGGCCGTCCCCACCCGGGTCGCGAGCGCCGGCGCGCCCGCGCCTCGCAGCTCGAGCCGCCGCGGCCGGTGGAAGCTCCGCGCCTCGAAGGCGAGCCGCGGCTCGCTGGCGTCGAAGGCGATCGCTTCGCCGATCCAGGTGCCCTCCGGATCCGGGTGGGGCTCGCCGGCGAGGAGCTGGTGGAAGCCGCCTGCGTCGCGGCGCAGGAGCGTCCGCTCCCGGCGCTCGACGAGCTGCTCGGCGTACGCCTCGCTCGGCCGCATCCTTCCCGGCTCGCGCGCCAGCGGCAGCAGGTCGACGCCGGTCATCCGGCCCGCGGGCTCGATGCCGGCCAGCGCCAGCAGCGTCGGCGCCACGTCCACGCTCTCGACCAGGGTGGCGATACGCTCCCCCGCCGGCAGCCCCGGCGCCGCCACGACCAGCGGCACGAAGAGCACCTCCGGGTAGAGCCGCGCGTGGCCCAGCCCGCCGTGCTCGCCGAACTCCTCGCCATGGTCGGAGGTGACGACGACCGCGGTCTCGCGCGCGAGGCCGAGGCGCTCGAGCCCTTCGAAGAACGCCTGCAAGCGCTCGTCGACGTAGCGGATCGAGGCGTCGTAGAGCGCCTCGTAGTAGCGCGCGAGCTCCGGGTCGGGCGGCCCGGCCGCCGCCAGCCGCCGCAGCTCCGGGCCGGTCGGCGGCGGCCCCGGCGGCGGCGGGCCGTTCCAGAACAGCCGCCGCAGGCGCTCGGGGGGCTCGTAGGGATCGTGGACGGCGTAGGTGTGGAGGAAAAGGAAGAAGCGCTCGCCGGCCTTCCGCCTCTCCAGGAAGTCCAGACCGCTCGCGAAGGTGCGCTCGACGTCGCTCTCCGCCTCGTGCGGCGGATCGGAGAACTCCTCGAAGCCGCGGGCGAAGCCGAAGCCGCCGGCCATGAAGCCGCCCTCGGTGTGGCCGGCGGTGCGGAAGCCGGCGGCGCGGAAGCGCTCGGCGACGGTCGCGATCTCTTCCGACAGCACGCCGTCCGGCGGGTAGACCCCGTGCTCGCCCGGGTAGAGGCCGGTGAGCATCGAGAAATGCGAGGTCAGCGTCGAGGGGTACTGGACGGCGGCGCTCTCGAACAGGACCCCGCGCTCGGCGGCAAGCCGGTCGAGAAAGGGGCTGGTGTCGCGGCCGTAGCCGTAGGCCCCCAGGTGGTCGGCGCGCAGGGCGTCGATCGAGATCAGCACCACGCCGCGGACGGGGGCGCGCGCCCGCGGCCGCTCGGGCCCGCGCCGGTCCCGGCAGCCGGCGCCGAGCGCCCCGAGGACCGCCAGCGCCGCGAGGCTCGCGGCGATCGGCCGCAGCGCGAGGCCCGTCGCCGGCCGGGCTCCCGGGCCGGCGCTCAATCGAGTGCTTCGAGATCGTCCACGAGCCCGGCGGCGACCTCGAACCCGCCCCGCCAGAAGCCGGGGTCTCCGACGTCCACGCCGGCGGCGGCGAGAATCTCCTGCGGCCGCGCCGAGCCGCCCCGGGCGAGCATCTCCAGGTAGCCGGGGAGGAACGCCTCGCCCTGCTCGCGGTAACGGCTGTAGAGGGCCAGCACCAGCAGCTGCCCGAAGCTGTAGGCGTAGCAGTAGAAGGGCGAGTGGTAGATGTGGGGGATGGCGACCCACTCCTGGGCGAACTCGGGCGACATCTCCACGCTGTCGCCGAACTGCTCCTCGAGCAGCGCCATGTGGATCTCGTTCAGCGCGGAGAGCGAGCGGCCGGCGAGGATGGCCTCGTGGGCGGCTATCTCGAAGCGAACGAAATAGGCCTGCCGCAGCACCGTGCCGTAGATGTCGTCCACGGCGGAGGCGAGCAGCTCGCGGCGCACCCGCCGGTCCTGCTCCTCGGCCAGGAGCCGCTCGGTCAGCAGCATCTCCGCGAACACCGAGGCGGTCTCGGCCAGCGGCAGCGAGGCGTGCTGGGTGAGGACCGAGTGGTCCTCGGCCATCATGCTGTGCACCGCGTGGCCCAGCTCGTGCGCCAGGGTCGCCGCGTCCCGCACCCGGCCGTTGAAGTTCATGAGCAGCCAGGGGGTCTGCCGCGGCAGCACCGTCGCGCAGAAGGCGCCGCCGCGCTTGCCCTTGCGGACCTCGCTGTCGATGTGCCCGTCGCGAAAGACGCGTTCGGCCTGCTCGGCGAAGCGCGGGTGGAAGCCGCGGAAGGTGTCGAGCACCAGGTCCACGGCCTCGGGATACGCGAGCCGGCGGTCCGACTCGGCGAGCGGCGCGTAGATGTCGTAGCGCCGCAGCTTCTCCATGCCGAGCCAGCGGGCCTTGAGGCGGAAGTAGCGCTGGAAGATCCCACGGTGCTCGGCGGCCACCCCGAGCAGCGTCTCGACCGCCTCGTCGGGGATGTCGTTGGCCGCGTTGCGCACCGCGATCGGCGTCTCGTAGCCGCGCAGCTCGCGGTGCTCGCTGTGCCAGTCGCGCACCCGGTGGACGTAGATCTGGCCGAGCACCTTGGCCTCGCCGGCGTAGACCCGCAGCAGCTCGCGGTAGGCGGCGGCGCGGACCTCGGGCCGCGGCGAGAAGACGTAGCCGGTGACCTCGTCCCGGGTGAGCGTCTTCGCCTCGCCGTCCACCTCGAGCCGGAACTCGAGCCGGTTGGTGAGCATCGAGTACACCGTGAGCAGCGCGTCGACGCCGTTGGCGTCCTTCAGGTTCACGATCTGCTCGGCGCGCTCCTCCAGGGTGAAGGGCTTCAACCGGCGCAGATCGAGCAGGAAATGCCGGAAGTCGGCGCTCTCTTCCCCGTCCGGCAGCAGCCGCTCGGCCTCCTCGTCCTCCAGCCCCTTCCACCAGAGGCTGAAGAACAGGGTCCGGTTGCGCACGGCGGTGAGCAGGTTCTCGACCCGGTTGCGGAAGGCGAGCGCCTCCTCGGACTGGGTGTCGGAGGCGAACCAGAGGGCGCCGTAGGAAGAGAGGACGAACACCTTCTCGGTGAGGGCCTCGTAGGCGCCGAGCGCCTCGACGAATTCGGCCGGGTCGAGGTCCGCGGCGAGGCGCGGCCGCCAGGCCTCGAACGCGGCCACGGCCCGCTCCAGGTCTTCGAAGCGCTCCGCGATCCGCGTCTCGCTCGCTTCGTCGAGCAGCGCGGCGAGCGACCAGCGGCTCTGCTCGTAGTGGTAGCGCAGGGCCTTTTCGCCGACGCTCGTCATCTCTAGTGAGGGGATTCTATTCGGTGGACACCGGCTCGTGCCGGTCTTCCAGCGCCGCCTGCAGAGTATGCCAGGCGAGGGTCGCGCACTTGACCCGCACCGGGAACTCCCGCACCCCGGAGAATACCGCCAGCTTGCCCAGCTCCGGGGAGACCTCCGCGACGGTGCTCGGGTCGCCGGTCAGAAGCTCGTGGAAGCGGTGGAAGAGACGCGCCGTCTCGGCGAGCGTCCTGCCCTTCACCGTCTCGGTCATGAGCGAAGCCGAGGCGGTCGAGATCGCGCACCCGGCCCCTTCGAAGCGGATCTCCGCGACGCGGTCTCCGTCGAGCTTCAGGTAGACCTTGACCTCGTCGCCGCAGAGCGGATTGTGGCCCTCGGCCTCGCGCTCGGCCCCGGGCAGCGGCCCGAAGTTGCGGGGCCGCTTGTTGTGGTCGAGGATGACCTCCTGGTAGAGATCGAGCAGATCGGCCGTCACCCGAACACCTGCCGGACCCGCTCGATCGCGGCGAGCAGCCGCTCGACCTCTTCGCGCGTGTTGTAGAACGCGAACGAGGCGCGGGCGGTCGCCGCGAGGCCGAAGCGCTTCATCAGCGGCTGGGCGCAGTGATGGCCGGTGCGGACCGCCACCCCTTCGCGGTCGAGGATCGTCCCGACGTCGTGGGCGTGGACCCCGTCGATGACGAAGGAGACGACGCCGGTCTTCTCGGCCGCGGTGCCGATCAGGCGCAGACCCGGGACCTCGCCGAGCGCCGCGGTGGCGGCGTCGAGGAGGTCGGCCTCGTGCGCCGCCGCGGCCTCGCGATCCATTGCCCCCAGGTAGTCGATCGCCGCCCCCAGGCCCACCGCGCCGGCGATGTTGGGGGTGCCGGCCTCGAACTTGAACGGGGGCTCGGCGTACTCGGTCTTCTCGAACGTGACCTTGCGGATCATCTCGCCGCCGCCCTGATAGGGGGGCATCGCCTCGAGGTGCTCGAGCCGGCCCCAGAGCGCCCCGACGCCGGTCGGACCGAAGGCCTTGTGGCTCGAGAACGCGTAGAAGTCGCAGCCCAGCGCGGCGACGTCCACCGGCATGTGGGGGACCGCCTGGGCTCCGTCGACGACGGTCGGCACGCCGCGGCGGCGGGCCAGCTCGACCATCTGGCGCACCGGGTTGACGGTGCCCACCGCGTTCGACACGTGCACGAACGCCGCCACCCGCGTGCGCTCGGTCAGCAGGCGCTCGAACTCCTCGAGCACGACCTGCCCGCGGTCGTCCACCGGGGCGACCGCCAGCCGGGCGCCGCGCTCCTCGACCAGCATCTGCCAGGGAACGATGTTCGAGTGGTGCTCCATCGCGGTGATCAGCACCTCGTCGCCGGCGCCGACCCGGGAGCGGCCGAAGGTCCGCGCCACCAGGTTGATGCTCTCGGTGGTGCCGCGAGTGAAGACGATCTCCTCGGGGCTCGCGGCGTTGAGCAGCCGGGCCACCTTCGCGCGCGCCGACTCGTAGGAGCTGGTCGCCTTCTCGGAGAGGTAGTGGACGCCGCGGTGGACGTTGGCGCAATGCTCGCGGTAGAAGCGGGCCTCGGCCTCGATCACCGCGTGCGGCTTCTGCGAGGTGGCGGCGTTGTCGAGATAGACGAGCGGAAGGCCACGGATCGCGAGCCCCAGCCCGGGGAAGTCCTCGCGGATCCGGGCGACGTCGAGGGCCGGCACCTTCCGACCCCGCCTCTCGACCGCCTTCGTCATCTCCCGGCCGGGGCTACACCGCTTGCCGGACCACCTCGCCGCGCGGCAGACGCCGGAACAGGAACTCCTCGAGCTCGCGGCGGACCGGTCCGACCTTCACCCGCTCCACGATGTCGGCGGCGAAGGCGTAGGTCAGCAGGCTGCGCGCCGCCTCCTCGCCGATGCCGCGCGAGCGCAGGTAGAAGACCGCGTTGTCGTCGAGCTGCCCCACCGTCGAGCCGTGCGTGCACTTGACGTCGTCGGCGAAGATCTCGAGCTGCGGATTCGAGTTGCAGAGCGCCTCCTTGGACAACAGCAGGTTGCGGTTCGTCTGCTTGGCGTCGGTCTTCTGGGCGCCCGGGTGGACGTAGATGCGGCCGCTGAAGACCGCCCGCGAGCGGCCCTCGAGGATGCCCTTGTAGAGCTCGTGGCTGTCGCAGTGCGGCTTGGCGTGCTCGACCCGCATGTGGTTGTCCACCACCTGGCTGCCCTCGACCATGTAGAGGCCGTTCAGGGTCGCCTCGCAGCCCTCGCCGTCGAGCAGCGCGTTGACGTCGTTGCGCACGATGCCGCCGCCCCAGGAGAGCGAGTGCGAGGAGAAGTTGCTGTCGCGGTCCTGGAGGATCTGCAGGGTGGCGACGTGGTAGGCCTCGACCGACTCGCGCTGGAGCTTGTAGTGGTCGACGACCGCGTTCGGCCCCGCCACCACCTCGGTGACCGGGCAGGCCAGGTAGGCGCCCTCGCCGAGGGTCACGTACTGCTCGACCACGGTCACCTGGCTGCTCTCGCCGGCGACGATCAGGTTGCGCGGGAAGCAGGCGATCGGCTCGGCCTGCGTGCGGCCCACGACCAGCAGGTTGATCGGCTTCTCGACGATCGCGCCGGCCGGCACCACGACGGCGGCGCCGTCGCGAAACAGGGCGGTGTTCAAGGCCGTGAAGGCGTTGTCCGCGAAGCCGGCGTGCCGGCCCAGCTGCTCGGCCACCGCCGCCGGTCCGCGCTCGAGCGCTTCGGCGATCCCGACCACCGCCACCCCCTCGGGCAGCCCGTCGAGGCGCGAGAGCTCCGGCGCGAAGCGGCCGTTGACCACCACCGCCAGGGCGCAGTCCGGGTAGTCCCAGGCCGCCAGGTCGGCGGCCGCGACGCCGTTGGTCGCCGGCGCCAGGTCGAAGCGGGTGCCGGCGATCGGCGCCACGTTGATGAAGCGCCACTCCTCCATCTTGCGGTGGGGGAAGCCGAGCGCCGCGAAGCGCTCGATCGCCTGCCGCTGCAGCGACGCGAGGCGCTCGGGCCGGCGCCCGGCCGCTTCGGCCGAGCGGCGCTCGAAATCCTCCACGAAGAGGTCTTTTCCGGGAGCCGTCAGAGTCGTCGTCATCCGCCGCCCCCTCAGGCGCCCACCGGCTGGGCGGCCCTCTCCTGCTCGAGCCAGGAGTAGCCCTTCCGCTCCAGCTCGAGCGCCAGCTCCTTGCCGCCCGAGCGCACGATGCGGCCGTCGACCAGCACGTGCACGAAGTCCGGGATGATGTAGTTGAGCAGCCGCTGGTAGTGGGTGATGACCACGAAGGCGCGCTCGCGGCTGCGCAGCGTGTTGACGCCGTCGGCAACGATCTTCAGGGCGTCGATGTCGAGCCCGGAGTCGGTCTCGTCGAGGATCGCCAGCCGCGGATCGAGCACCGCCATGTGGAAGATCTCGTTGCGCTTCTTCTCACCGCCCGAGAAGCCC
>JBFJMD010000115.1:0-7060 GCA_041634115.1 Thermoanaerobaculia bacterium
AAGCGGGATCCCAAGTACCGCGAGACCTGGGACGGCAAGGAGGTGCGAGGCGTCCTCTACCCGCGCGCCGGCTGTCTAGGCGGCTGCACCGCGCACAACGCGATGATCTGCGTCTACCCTCACAACTCGGACTGGGATTACATCCAGCACCTGACGGGGGACAGCTCCTGGTCGTCCGACAACATGCGCCGGTACTTCCAGCGGATGGAGAACTGCCGGCACCGCTTCTTCCTCTACCGCTGGCTGGCCAAGCTCGGCATCAACCCGACGCGCCACGGCTGGAAGGGCTGGCTGCGCACCGAGAAGGCGGTCCCCAAGTCCGCCCTCGGCGACGAGGATCTCGTGAAGACGATCCTGGCGTCGGTCCACGAGGCCTTCGAGAACTCCCCCGATCCGCTGCAGCGCAAGCTCTGGGCGCTGCGCGGCCAGGCGGACCCGAACGACTGGCGGCTGGTGCGCGAGAACTCCTTCGGCATCCGCTACCCGCCGCTCTCGCAGCACAACCACGAGCGGCGCGCGAACCGCGAGTACCTGCTCGAGACCCAGGCCAAGTACCCGCTGGAGATCCGACTCAACTGCCTGGTGACCCGGGTCCTCTTCGAGGGCACGCGGGCGGTGGGCGTCGAGTACGAGGAGGGCGAGCGGCTCTACCGCGCCCACTACCAGCCGAGCACCGAGCCGCCGGACCCGCCCAAGTCGGAGCGGGCGTCGCGCGAGGTGATCCTGGCGGGCGGCGCCTTCAACACCCCGCAGCTCCTGATGCTCTCCGGCATCGGGCCGCGCGAGCACCTGGAGGAGCACGGTATCCAGGTGCTCGTCGACCTGCCGGGCGTCGGCACCAACCTCCAGGACCGCTATGAGGTCGGCGTGGTCAACCGGATGAACTTCCCACACTGGGAGGTGCTGAAGGACGCCAAGTTCGGCCCCGGCGACCCGCAGTACGAGCAGTGGGCCACGAAGCGCAAGGGGGTCTACACGACCAACGGCGCGGTGCTGGCGGTGATCAAGCGCTCGCTGCCGGAGCGGCCGCTGCCGGACCTCTTCGTCTTCGCCCTGCTGGGCAAGTTCCCCGGGTATTTCCCGACCTACTCGAAGCTCTTCGCCGAGAACCTCAACTACCTGACCTGGGCGGTGCTCAAGGCGCACACCAACAACACCGCCGGGGTCGTGCGCCTGAGGTCCAAGGACCCTCGCGACACCCCCTACATCAACTTCAGGTACTTCGAGGAGGGCAACGACGAAAGCGGCGACGACGTCGCGTCGGTGGTCGAGGGCGTAAAGTTCGTGCGCAAGATGACGGCGCCGCTCAAGAAGAAGGGGCTGATCGCCGAGGAGGAGCTTCCGGGGGAGGACGCCCAGACCGACGAGCAGCTGGCCGATTTCGTCAAGTACCAGGCCTGGGGCCACCACGCCTCCTGCACCTGCCCGATCGGGCCGCGCGCCCAAAACGGCGTGCTGGACGCCGAGTTCCGCGTCCACGGCACCGAAAACCTGCGGGTGGTGGACGCCTCGGTCTTTCCCAAGATCCCGGGCTTCTTCATCGTCAGCGCGGTGTGGATGATCGGCGAGAAGGCGGCCGACGTCATCGCCCGCGACGCCACCTAGCGCGGCGAGAGCGGGGCGGGAGCGATCCCGCCCCGTTTCTCTTCCCTCCGGCCGGCGGCGGAGGGCGTCGGCACCGGCCGAAACCCCGGGCCCCCGATTGCGTATCCAGCCTCCCGGGCGGCGGTGACGGCCCCGGGGCCGCCGGGGCGCGGACTGCCCTTTTTGCGCCAGGGAGCATAGGATCGTCCCGTGTCGAAGCGAGTGAACCCACTGGTCCGCTTCGCCGTCGAGCGCCGGGTCACCATGGGAATGGGGATCCTCGGAGTCCTGGTGCTCGGCTGGCTGTCGCTGATGCGGCTGCCGCTCGAGTTCCTGCCGAGCTTCTCGTCGTCGAACATCTCGGTCTTCGCCCCCTACCCCTCCTCCTCGCCGGAGGAGGTCGAGCGCCTGGTGGTGCGGCCCCTGGAGGACTCGCTCGGCACCATCAACGGCATCGAAACCCTCTCCGCCACCGCCTCCGCCGACCAGGCGCGGATCAACATCTCGTTCGTGGACGGCACCGACATGGACCTGGCGGCGGTGGAGGTCCGCGACCGCATCGACCGCGTCCGCCACCTGCTGCCGAGCGATCTCGAGCGGCTGACGATCCGCCGATTCCAGACCTCCGACATCCCGGTGCTGCGCTTCGATCTGAGCGCCACCTGGCCCTCCGAGCGCCTGTACGAGTTCGCCGAGACCGTCATCATGCGACGGCTCGAGCGGCTCGAGGGGGTGGCCCAGGTCTCCGTGGACGGGCTGCGGATCCCGCAGCTCCAGGTGAACCTCGATCCCGCCCGGTTGCAGGCGCACGGCGTGAGCGTGCGCTCCCTGGTGGAGCGGCTGCGCTCGGAGAACGTCAACCTCGCGGCCGGCGACCTGGTGGTGGGGAGCCGCAAGCTGCTGGTGCGCAGCGTGGGCGAGTTCCGGACCCCCGGCGAGGTCGCGGCGCTGCCCCTCGACGCGAAGGGGCTGCGGCTCGGCGACGTGGCCGAGGTCGCCTACGCCTTCCCGGAGCAAGAGGAGTTCAACTTCCTGAACGGCGTCGAGTCGCTCACCGTCGCCGTCAACAAGGCCTCCACCGCCAACCTGCTCGAGGTGGTCGAGCGCGTCAAGGCCGAGCTCGAGGCGATCTCCGCCGAGCCCGCCTCCGCCGGCGTCTCCTACCGCATCTTCCAGGACGCCTCGCTCGACGTGCGCAAGGGGCTCGGGCAGCTGCGGAACGCCGGCCTCCTCGGCGGCCTGCTCGCGGTGCTGGCGGTCTTCGTCTTCCTGCGCCGCTACCGCACCACGCTGCTCATCGCCCTCGCGATGCCGATCTCGGTGGTGGCGACCTTCGTCTTCATCTACTTCCTGCGCCAGGCCGGGGCGCTCGACATCACGCTGAACGTGGTCAGCCTCGCCGGGCTGATGCTCGCCCTCGGCATGCTGGTGGACAACTCGATCGTGGTCATCGAGTCGATCTTCCGCCACCGCTACGAGCTGGGGGAGAGCTCCGGCGCCGCGGCGCTCGCCGGGGCGAGCGAGGTGGCGCTGCCGATCCTCGCTTCGACCGCCACCACGATGTGCGTCTTCCTGCCGCTCATCTTCCTCTCCGCCGGCGGCCGCTTCAAGCTCTACATGCAGAACATCGGAGTGACCATCTGCCTGGTGATCATCGCGTCGCTCGTCGTCGCGCTGACCGTGGTGCCGATGGTGGCCGCGATCCTGCTGCGCGGCAAGACCTCGCGGCCGTCGCCCTTCGTGGACCGCCTGAACCGCTCCTACGGCCGGCTCCTCGGCTTCACGCTCCGCCACCGCTTCCTCTTCGTGCTGTCGATCCTGGCCATGTTCGGCGGCGTGGTCTATCTCTTCACCACCATCGAGCGGTCGTTCTCCTCGCGACCGCTCGAGCGCCAGGTGATGATCAAGGTGGACACTCCGCGCCAGTACTCCCTCGAGCAGACCAAGGCGCTCTACGACGAGCTCTACGGGCTGCTCGACGGCCGCCGCGAAGAGCTGGACATCGCCGACATCTCGTTCAGCTACGACCGCGGCACCGGGCGCTCGCGGGCGAGCTGGCGCCGCAACCGGCAGCTCGACGTCTACCTGCTGGACGAGGCGGAGAGCGAACTGACCACCTCCGAGGTCCGCAACCGGATCCGCGAGCTGCTGCCGGTGCGCGCGGGGGTGAACCTGAGGATCGCCACCAGCCGGGGGCGCCACGGTTCGTCCGGCGTCGAGGTCGAGCTGGGCGGGGACGATCCGGTGGTGCTGGAGCTGCTGAGCCGGCAGGTGGCCGCCCGCCTGGCGACGCTGCCGATGATCCGCGACGTGGACACCTCGCTCGAAAGCGGCGAAGAGGAGATCCGGGTCTCGGTGCAGCCCGAGCGGGCGCTGCAGGCGGGGCTGTCGAGCCGCGCGGTGGCCTTCACGGTCGCCAACGCGCTCTCCAGCCGCGCGGTGAGCCACTTCAAGACCGGGGACCGCGAGGTCGACCTCGTGATGCAGTACCGGGAGGCGGACCGCGAGACCCTCGACCAGCTCAAGAACGTGGCGGTCTTCGCCGCCGGCGCGCCGCTGCCGCTGGGCGCCCTGGCCGATTTCGAGTTCGCTCCCGGTCCGCGCAGCATCGAGCGCGAGAACCACCGCGCCAAGGTCTCGATCTCGGCGAACGCCGTCAGCGAGTCGGCCTCGTTCGCCGCCATGGGCGCGGTCTCCCGGGTGATGGAGTCCCTGTCGCTGCCGCCGGGCTACGAGTGGAGCTTCGGGCGCTGGAACCGCTTCCAGCAGCGCGACCAGGAGAGCGGCCTCTTCGCGCTGCTCTTCGCCCTGCCGCTCGTCTACATGCTGCTGGCGGCGCTCTTCGAGAGCTTCGCGCAGCCGTTCACGATCATGTTCTCGGTGCCCTTCGCGCTGCTCGGAGTGGGGGTGGCGATGAAGCTCGCCGACCAGCCGTGGGACACGATGACGATGATCGGCTTGATCGTGCTGCTGGGAGTCGTGGTAAACAACGCGATCGTGCTGATCGATCACATCAACTACCTGCGCGGCCACGGCCTCGCCCGCGACGAGGCGATCCTCCAGGGCGGCCAGCACCGGCTGCGGCCCATCCTGATCACCGCGGTCACGACCATCCTCGGCCTCACCCCGATGGTGGCGCCCTTCCTGCTGCCGCAGTGGTTCGGCGAGGTGGAGGGGCGGGCGGCCTCCTGGGCGCCCATCGGCCTGGTGATCGTCGGCGGGCTGACGACCTCGACCTTCCTGACCCTGCTCATCATCCCGACGATCTACTCCCTGATCGACGATTTCTCGCGCTTCGCGCGGCGGGTCGCCCGAGCCCTGTGAAGACGCCGCATGCGATCCGGGCCGCGCCGGGGCCACGCCCCCACGACGGCCGCCGCCGGGGCCCGCGGGCGGGCGGCGGCGCGATGCTGCCGCTCCTCGTGGTCTCGCTGAGCGCGGCGCTGGCGCTCGCCGGTTGCGGCGGCGAGCCGCCGGCGGCCGGCGGCGCCGACGGCGGGGGCCGGGGAGGCGCCGCCTCGCGGCCGGGGGGCGGCGGCCCGCCCTGGGGCGATCGCGCCGCGGCCGCGGCGGTGCCGGTGGAGGTCGCCCCGGTGACCCGCCGCGAGATCTCCTCCTTCATCGAGACCAACGGCACCCTCGAGGCGGAGAACGAGGTCGACGTGGTCGCCCGCGTCGCCGGCCGGATCGTCGAGCTCGGCGTCGAGGAGGGCGTCGCCGTCCGCAAGGGCCAGACGATGGCGCGGATCGAGGACGAGGAGATCCGCTCCCAGGTCGAGATCGCCCGCGTGGCCCTGAGGGAGGCCGAGCTGAACTACGAGCGGGCGCAGTCGCTGCGGCGGGAGCAGCTGGTCAGCGCCGAGGACTTCGAGCAGGCGGAGAACCGCTTCGAGACCGCCCGCGCGCAGCTCGAGGGCAGCCAGATCCTGCTCGGCTACACCGTCGTTCGCGCCCCCTTCGACGGCCTCGTGGTCGCCCGCTACGTCGACTTCGCCGAGCAGGTGGCCAACGGCACCCGCCTGTTCCGGGTCTCGGACTTCACACCGCTGCTCTGCCCGATCCAGGTGCCCGAGCGCGACCTGCCGAAGCTCGCCGTGGGACAGAGCGCCTTCCTGCAGGTCGAGGCCTGGCCGGGCGAGCGCTTCGAGGCCCGCGTCCTGCGCCTGAGCCCGGTCGTGGACGCGGCCAGCGGCACCGTCAAGGTCACCCTCGAGGTGGACGCCCGCGGCAAGCTGCGGCCGGGCATGTTCGCCCGCGTCTTCCTGCGCACCGACACCCGGCCGGCGGCCCTGGTCATTCCCAAGTCGGCGCTGTCGCTCGAGAGCATCGGCGACACCGTCTACGTGGCGGCCGACGGGGTGGCCCAGCGGCGCGAGGTCGAGCTCGGCTTCAAGGAGGGGGATTTCGTCGAGGTCACCTCCGGCCTGGCGGAAGGCGACACCGTGGTCGTCGTGGGACAGGACGGCCTGAGCGACGGCACCCCGATCCAGCTCCTGGGGGCCGGCGGCCCGAGCGGTTAGCAGGTCCCCGCCTTGAAGCTCATCGAGTTTTCGATCCGCCGGCCGGTCAGCGTCTTCATCTTCGCGGTGGCGGCCGTGCTGTTCGGCCTGGTCGCGTTCAACGACCTCGCCACCGACCTGCTGCCGGACATCACCTACCCCTCGATCACGGTCCGCACCACCTACGAGGGCGCGGCCCCGGTCGAGGTCGAGAGCCTCATCACGCGGCCGGTCGAGAACGCCATCGGCGTGGTCAACAACGTCGTCCGGGTGACCTCCAGCTCGCGCGCCGACACCAGCGAGGTGACGCTCGAGTTCAGCTGGGGCACCGACATGGACTTGGCCGCCCTCGACGTGCGCGAGCGGCTCGACGTGCTCGAGCTGCCGGTCGAGGCGGAGCGCCCGGTGCTGCTCCGCTTCGACCCGTCGCTCGACCCGATCCTGCGCCTCGGCCTGACCGGGCAGGACGACCTCGTGCGGCTGCGGCTCGTCGCCGAAGAACAGGTGAAGCGGGCGCTCGAGCGGGTCGAGGGGGTGGCCGCCGCGGTGGTCAGCGGCGGCCTCGAGGAGGAGATCCACGTCGAGATCGACGAGCGCCAGCTCGCCAACCTGGGGCTCGAATCCGGCCGCGTCCTCGTCCGGCTCGCCGAGGAGAACATCAACCTGACCGGCGGCCGCCTGAAGGAGGGCCAGACCGAGTACCTGGTGCGCACGGTCAACGAGTTCCTCCGCCCCGAGGACCTCGAGGCGGTGGTGGTGGACAGCTCGCGGGGCGCCATCGTGCGGCTGGCGGACGTGGCGCGGGTGACGAAGGGCCACAAGGACCGCGAGATCATCACCCGCATCGGCGGCCGCGAGAGCGTCGAAGTGGCGGTCTACAAGGAGGGGGGGACCAACACGGTCACCGTCTCCGACGCCGTCAAGGAGAGCCTCGACGGCCTCGAGCGGCGGCTGCGCGACCTGGACCCGTCGCTCGC
>JBFJMD010000116.1:0-6967 GCA_041634115.1 Thermoanaerobaculia bacterium
CCAGGCTCTCGAGCGTCCTCAGCTTGCGGTCGGTTCTGGAATAGACCTGGGCGGCGAACAGCGCCGAGGCCGCGTGGGCCGCGAGCAGGTCGAGCAGGTCGCGGTCCTCGGCGGTGAGGGCCGGCTTGTGGTCGAACAGCTTGAGCAGCACGACGGCGCCCACCACCGCGCCCTGGACCCGCAGCGGCACCACGGCGAGGGCCTCGCTCGAGCCGTCGCCGTCGGTGCGCAGGACGCCGTCCGCTAAGGTGCGATCGACCAGGGAGTCGCCGCCGGAGTAGCGGCCGCCCGCGTAGAGGCCGCCGTCCTCGGTCGAGACGCCCTCGGCCAGGGCCACCTCGCACGCGTCGCCCTCCTCTTCGCGCAGCAGCAGGACGAAGCGCTCGGCGCCGAGCAGATCGCGCGCGATCTCGGCGATCGTAGCGTTGACCTCCGCCAGATCCAGGGTGGCGTGAAGCTGGTAGGTCGCGACGTACAGGTTCATCAGCCGGCCGCGCTGGTTCTCGGTGTCGACCAGCCGGTCCGAGAGCTCCGTCAGGTCCGCTTCGGCGGCGTCGAGCCGCTGCTTGAGCTGGTCGATCTGGTCCACGCCCGGGGCGCCGGTCCGCCGTGGCGGCTGCGGCGGCACCCGGGTCTGGAGCGCGTGCAGCAGCTCGGCCGCCCGCTGCAGCGCCGACTGCAGCTCGGCCACGATCTCGGTGGGATCGAGCTCGACCTCCCCGGGTCTGGGCTCGTTCGTCACGACGGTTCCGAGGCCCCGCCCGGCGTTGGCAGATCGGCGATCTTCGCCAGCACCTGCTCGCTGCGAAACGGCTTGGTGATGTAGGCGGAGGCGCCCGCCTCGAGGGCCCGCTCGGCGTCCTCCTCCTTGCCCTCGGTGCTGACGATGATCACCGGCAGCTCGGCGAAGGCCGCGTTGCGCTTGATCTCCGCGAGAAACTCGAGTCCGTTCATGTTCGGCATGTTGATGTCGAGGAGGATGAGGTCGATGTCGGTGTGCGCGGCGAGCTTCTGCAGCCCCTCGCGGCCGTCCAGGGCGTGAACCAGCTCATACGGGCGCAGCATCATCTCGAACATCTTGTGGATCAGCTTGGAATCATCGACGATCAGGACTCTTTTCGGTACCACGTCGGGCTCCCTTGGTGTGACCTGAGCGGGCGGGCTCGCGAATTCGGCGCAGGCTGCGAGCCAGCCTAGCCCAATCGGATGGTCGATTCAAGCCGCGACGGGCGCCGCTTGAACAAATCGGCGTTCCGGGCAATAGTTGAGGCATCACTTGCGAATCACACAGCGCGCGCGTGGAATCCAGCACATGCGAAACGACGCCCTGGCCGAGCTTCTCGGCGATTTCCTGCTCGAAGCCGAGGAGCGGTTGGCGAGGGTCGAGAGCCTGATGCTGGGGCTGGAGGGGATGGCCGCGACCGAGCTCGAAGGCGCGCTGGCGGAGGCGCGGCGCCAGCTCCACACCCTCAAGGGGAACTCGGGCATGATGGGCTTCACCGGCCTTCAGGACCGCGCCCACCGGCTCGAGGACGCGGTCGATGCCCTGGATCCGGAGGCCCCGGCGATCGACCCGATCCTCGAGGGGCTGGATCGCTTCCGCGCCCGGATGGCGGAGCTGCGGGAGGGCGCCGGCGGCGCTGCCGAGGAGACGCGGGAGGCGGCCGCCGCCGGCGCGGCTCCGGAGCCGGCCGCGGGCGAGCAGAGCGTGCGGGTGCCGCTGCAGCGGCTCGAGCGGCTGGCGGACCTGGCGGCCGAGCTGGTCGTCGCCCGCCACCACCTCGAGCGCGCCATCGGCGCCGGCGCGGCCCTGGCTCCGGACTCGCCGGAGCTGGCGGCGCGCTCCGCCGAGCTGTGGCTCGCGGCGGAGGAGTCGCGGCGAGGGCAGGAGAAGATCCTCGACGCGCTCCAGGACGGCATCCTGCGCCTGCGCATGGTGCCGATGGGCGCGCTGGTGGGGCGGCTGCGGCGGCTGGTGCGCGACGAGGCGCGGGCGGCCGGCCGCCGGGTGCGGCTGGAGACCCGCGGAGAGGAGACGCCGCTCGACCGGACGCTGGTCGAGCTGGCGGGCGAGGCGCTCGGCCACCTCGTCCGCAACGCCGTCATCCACGGCATCGAGCCGGAGGAGGTGCGGCGCCGGCGCGGCAAGCCGGCCACCGGCACGGTCCTCGTGCAGGCCTCGGTGCGCTCCGGCAGCGTGCAGATCGAGGTCGTCGACGACGGCGGCGGGATCGATCGGCCGGCGCTGGTCGAGGCGGCGCGCCGCGCCGGCATCGACGGGGCCGAAGGGGAGAGCCTGCACGCCCTGATCTTCCACCCGCGGCTGTCGACCCGCGAGGAGGCCGACCTCAGCGCCGGGCGCGGGGTCGGACTCTCCGCGGCGCTCGACGCGGTCCACCGCCACGGCGGGGCGATCGACGTGGCGACGGTCGAGGGCACCGGGACCCGCTTCTGCCTACGGCTGCCGTTGAGCGTCGCCATCGCGCTGGCGCTCAGGGTCGAAGTGGACGGCGAGGAGTACGCGCTGCCGGCGGGCGCGGTGGTCGAGACCCTGGCGCTCGACGCCGGCGCCGGCGCCCGGTTCAGCCGGCCGTGGCGGGGGAGCGAGCTGCCGCTGCTCGACCTGGGGGTCCACTTCGGCACCGCCGCGCGTCCGCGGGAGCGCGGCTTCGTGGTCGTGGTCGAGGTGGAGGGGGTCGCCCGGGGCCTGATCGTGGACCGGCTCGGCGAGCTCGGGGAGATCGTCGTCAAGGCCCTGGACCCGGTGGCGGGCCGGCCGGCCGGAATCGCGGGATCGACGATCCTGGGCGACGGCCGCGTGGTCATGATCCTCGACGCCCACGGCCTGACCCTGGCGGAGCGGGTCGGGGAGAGCGCGTGAAAGAGAGAAAGCGGCGCGGGCGCCGCGGACCGGAGGCGGTCGAGCTGGAGGGGCCGGAGCGGATCTACGCCTTCGCCGACCGGCTGCAGGCCGGGATCGAAGAGGAGCCGGAGGAGAAGGAGCGGCTCGAGACCTGGGTCTTCTTCGAGCTCGGCGAGAGGTCGTTCGGCCTTCCGGTCACCCACGTCCGGGAGATCTTGAGGGTCGGCCGCATCGCCCGGGTGCCGCGCGCGCCGCGGCCGGTCAAGGGGGCCACCAACCTCCGCGGCAAGGTGGTGCCGGTGATCGATCTCAGGATGCTGCTCGGTCTCGCGGAGCTGGAGATCGGTCCGGAGTCCCGTATCCTGCTGCTGAGCTCGCGCAGCCGGCTGCTCGGGCTGCTCGTCGACCGGGTGCGGCGGGTGGCGCTCATCGCCCCCAGCGGCGTGCGCGAGGCGGCGGCCGACCTGCTGCCGGCGGCGCCCCGGGGCCCGCTGGGGACCATCGAGACGGAGGAAGGGCCCGCCATCCTCCTCGATGTCGAGAACCTGCTTCTTCTGAACGGTCCGGAGCGGGCGCCGGACGAGCGGGAGGCTTGACCGCGCCATGTTCAAGAACCTGAGTGTCCGCTACAGAATCACGCTGCTGCCGGCGCTCGCGGCGCTGGCGCTCCTGCTCGTCCTGCTCGTCGTGCGGGGCGCTGGCCGCGACAACGATCGGCTGATGCAGCAGATCGAGGCCGGCTACTTCCCGGCGCTCGACCTGAGCCAGGAGCTGGGGGAGAAGCTCACGGGAGTGCAGCGCAGCCTCGACGACGCGGTCGCCACCGGCAGGATCGAGGACCTCGACGAGGCCGAGGCGCTGAAGGCCGACTTCCTGAATCGCCTCGCGGCCGGGCGCCAGGTCGAGGCCTTCGGGGCGCCGCTCGCCGCCTCCGTGCAAGAGGACTTCCTGGCGTACTACGACCTCGCGCGGGGGGCGGCGGCGCGCATGATCGAGGGGGGCGTCAGCGACGAGGTGCTGCCCGAGCTCGAGGCCGGCGCCGAGGCGCTGCGGCGGATCAAGAACCGCTTCAGCGTCGCCGCCCGCCGGCAGACCGGGGACATGCAGAAGGCCTTCCAGCAGGCCCGTCGCAACAACCGCCAGGCCAATCTGCGGGTGACGGCCATCACCGTCCTGGCCATCGTGGTGTTCGCGCTGCTGGCGTGGCTGCTGGTGCGCTCGATCAACCGGCCGCTCGACGAGGCCGTGCGGGTCGCCGGCAGAATCGCCCACGGCGACCTGGGGACGGAGATCACGGCGGCCTCTCGCGACGAGCCCGGGCGACTGCTCGCGTCGCTGCGCGACACGGTCGGCTACCTGCAGAACATGGCGAGCGTCGCCGACTCGATCGCCGACGGCGACCTGACGGTGGAGGTCGAGCCGAGATCCGACCTCGACACCTTCGGGCGGGCGCTCAAGAAGATGACCGGAAGCCTGAAGTCGATGATCGGAGACCTCAAGCAGTCTTCGACGCGGGTGCTCTCCACGGCGGACCAGATCTCGACCTCGGTGGTCGAGATCACCGAGGGCGCGGAGAGCCAGTCCTCGGCGACCGAGGAGACCTCCTCGACCATGGTCGAGATCGCCAGCCAGATCGACAGCGTCGCCCAGTCCACCCAAGCCCTCGCCAGCAACGTCGAGGAGACCTCCTCTTCCGTGCAGGAGATGGGGGCGACCATCGAGGAGGTGGCGAAGAACTCGGAGAGCCTGCTGTCGGCGGTCGAGGAGACCTCCGCCACGATCGAGGAGATGACCGCGTCGATCGACTCCATCGCCGCCAAGGTCAAGGTGGTCGACCACGTCTCGCGGGAGGCGGCGGAGTCGGCGCAGGAGGGCGGCGCCAAGCTCTCGACGGTGATCGGCGGCATCGAGTCCTCGAGCCAGGACATCGGCAAGATCGTCAAGCTGATCGAGGACATCGCCGACCAGACGAACCTGCTGGCGCTCAACGCCGCGATCGAGGCGGCGCGGGCGGGCGACGCCGGCCGCGGCTTCGCCGTGGTGGCGGAGGAGGTGAAGCGGCTCGCCGAGCGCTCCGTCGAATCGACCCGGGAGATCTCGGGCTTCGTCGAGAGCGTGCAGGAGAGCACCGCGCGGGCGGTGGAGCTCACGCAGGAGATCCTGCGCGAGATCGTCGACTCGGTGACCAAGACGACGACGTTGGTCGGAGAGGTCTCGATCGCGACGCAGGAGCAGAGCGGCGGCGCGGCGCAGATCCTCAAGACCTCCCACAACATGCAGACGGTGACCCGCCAGGTCGCCTTCGCCGCCAAGGAGCAGGCGGCGAGCGCGCGCGAGATCATGGTCGCGGTGGAGTCGATGAACCGGATGACGCAGCAGGTCGCGGAGTCGGGGGTGGAGCAGAAGCGCGGCGGCGACATGGTGGTGCGGGCGGTGGACCAGATCGCCCGCATCGCCCATCAGAACCTGCGGGCGACCGAGCAGCTCTCCCGCGCCACGGTCAACCTCGCCAAGGAAGCCCAGCAGCTCCAGAAGATGGCGAGCGTGTTCACCACCTAGAGGGGGCGAGCCGATGAGCGAGGCCAGCGCCGGCGGACCGACCTGGAAGGAGTGCATGGAGCTGCTCGACCGCCTGCCGGGCCTGGCGCTCGAGCGGCGCGCCGAGGTGATCGAACAGCTGGTGCGCAACCCGAGCCCGGGGATTCGCGAGCGGGCGCTGCGGGTCGGCGCGGCGGTGCTGCCCGACGAGCGCCTCGTCGACTATCTGCGGTCGGAGTCCGACGCGGTGCTGCGCAACGCCGGCCTCGAGATCCTCAAGGACCGGGGGAGCCGCAGCTTCGCCCTGGCCGTCGGCCTGCTCAAGGACGGCGACCCCGACGTGGTCCTGCAGGCGGTGATGCTGCTCGACCACATCAAGAACCCGCGGGCGGTGGAGCCGCTGCGGGCGGCCCTCCACCACCGCGACCAGAACGTGGCCCAGGCGGCGATCGTGGCCGTCGGCCACCTCGGCGACGCCCGGGCGGTCCCCGATCTGCTGCCCTTCCTCGACGCCGAGCCGTGGCTGCAGCTGGCGGCGATCCAGGCCCTCGGGGACCTGCGCTCCGCGGACGCCGTCGAGCCGCTGGCGGCCCTGCTGACCGACCTGACGGTCGGCTCGCTGGCGGCGGAGGCGCTGGCCCAGATCGGCGGCGACCGGGCCTTCCGGGCGCTCGCCGGACACTGGCTGCGGTTCCACGAGGAGCTCGACCCGGAGACCAGCCTCGGCCTCCTCGCCCACGTCCTGGAGGGGCTGCCGCGCTTCCCCGAGCAGGTCGAAGGTCTGCGGCCGCGGCTGGGGGAGCGGCTGCGCGACCCCTTCCGCGGGGTGCGGGTGTGCGCGGCGCGCTGCCTGCTGGCGATGGGGCCGGGCCCGGAGGACGGCGAGGCGCTCCACATCCTGGGCGCCGAGCGCGAGGAGGCCGAGGTGCTGCCCGGCTGCCTCACCCGGCGCGAGGACCTGGTCGACCACCTCCTGGAGAAGCCCGGACTCCTGCGCTCCTGGGGGTTCCTGCTGCTCGCCCGGCATCCGGGATCGGGCTCGCCGCCGGCGGTCGCCGCGGCCCTGCGCGCCGGCGAGCACGCGGCCCTCGAGCCGGTGCTGGGGGCGATCGCCCGCATGCGCGACCCCGAGCTCGCGGAGCCGATCCTCGATCTGTACCTGAGCCTCCCGGGGGAGGATCGCAGCGCCCTGGCGCCGCTGCTCGAGGCGCACCGGTCGCAGCTCGCGGGCGCGGTCGCCAATCGCCGCGACCTCGGCGAGCGGGACCGGCTGGTGCTCAGGGCGACCCTGGGGGCGCGGGCGGAGGAGGTCTGCGCGGAGATCCTCGACCTCGAGAGCGAGGAGCGGATCGAGGCGATCAACCAGCTCGCCGACCGGTCCGCGATCGTCGGCCTGCTGCCGTGGCGCGAATGGCTCGAGAGCGAGCCCGACCGCTACGCCGACGTGGCCGGCCGGGTGGCCTCGCTGGCGGGCCTGCGCGAGCTCCAGCCGCTGCTGCGCGAGCGCCTGCGGGTGGCGCCGAGCGCCGAGATCGTTCGCGCCGCCGGAGAGCTCGGCGACCGCGA
>JBFJMD010000117.1:0-6947 GCA_041634115.1 Thermoanaerobaculia bacterium
GAGCTCGAGCTGGTAGCGGATCTCGCTCTCCAGCTTGGCGAGCGCCTCCTCGCGGGAGCCGCCATGGGCCTCGGCGAGGCCGGCGGGCGCCGCCACGCAGCGGGCGTAGAACTGCCCGTCGGTCAGGCGCTTGACGGTCGCGCGGTAGATCACCCGGCGCTCCCCTCGCCGATCACGTCCTCGTGGATGTAGCGCAGGATGCTGCGCGACGAGACGAAGCCCAGGAGCTTGTCGCCGTCCACCACCGGCAGGTGGCGCAGCTTCTGGCTGACCATTCGATGGATGGCGTAGGCGGGCGGGTCGCCGGCGGCCAGCGTCAGCGGCTCCGGGGTCATCACCGAGCCCAGCGGCACCGCCGCCGGATCCAGCCCCTTGCGCACGATGCGGACCAGGACGTCACGCTCGGTGAAGATGCCCGCCAGCCGGCCGTCGCGCTCCACCAGCACGCAGCCGTGGCGGGCCTCGCGCATCCGCTCGATCGCCTCGACGACCCGGGCCTCCGCCGAGATCACGAGCGCCGGCGCCATCGGCAGATCGGCGACGCGGTCGCTCAGGAGCTTGCCGCGGAAGCCGCCGTCCGCCTCCGGCAGGTCGAGCCCCGCCAGGTCGGAGCCGCAGCTCTCGCACAGGTCCACGCCCGGGATGTTGTCGTGGTTGCAGTTGACGCAGATCACTCTAGCCTGACCTTCTCTCCGGCGGCCGTCGCGACGGCTAGCCCCCCTCCGGTCGCGGCATGTGCTGGTGCAGGCGCGGCGGCAGGTTGAGCACCGCCTCCGGGAAGTAGCCGGCGATGAAGCGCAGGATGTCGCGGCTGGTGACGACGCCGGCTTCGCGCCCCTCCCGGTCGAGCAGCGGGATCCGGCGGTGTCCGAAGCGGGTCATCGCCGCGATCGCCTCCGCCAGGCGGTGGTCGGAGCGGGTGGTCACCGGCTCCGGGGTCATCAGGTCGCGGATCGGGGTGGAGGGCTCGAAGCCCTCCAGCGCCGTCCGGTAGAGCACGTCGCGGTCGGTGAAGACGCCGACGATCCGCCCGTCTTCGCAGACCAGCACGGCCCCGGGGCGCTCGACGTCGAGCAGCCGGTAGACCTCGCCGAGCGGCGTCTCGGGCGCGACCCGACAAGGCTCCTCCAGCTCGAGGTCGCGGATCCGGACCTCCCTGAGGATCTCCTCTATGGCGCGAGCCACGCTGACAGCCTAGCACAGCGCGCGGCCCCGCCGGCACCGGCCGAAAGCAGGCTAGACTCGACGACCAGGGAGGTTTCCGCGTGACCGTCGATCGAGTTCGGCACCCCGAAAAGAGGTCCCGGCGCGGGCGCTGGATCGCGCTCGGCATCGTGCTGGGACTCGTCGGCGGGCTCTACTTCGCGCTGCGCCAGCCGGCGGAGCCGCTCACCGCCGAGCGGCTCGAAGAGGCGCGGTCGCGGTGGGCCGCGGCCGGTCCCCCGGCCTACGTCCTGGAGCTGGAGCTGGCGGGCGCGGTCCGCGACCGGCGCCGCATCGAGGTGCGCGGCGGCGCCGTCGTCGGGATGACGACGGACGGCGTCGAGGTGCCGCGCCAGGCCTGGGAGTACTGGACCGTGGACGGCCTCTTCGCCTTCCTGGAGACCGAGCTGGGCAACGCCCGCAGCCCCCAGCGGGCGTACGGGGTGACCGATCCGAAGCAGGTGGTGCTGCGCGCCCGCTTCGATCCCGAGCTCGGCTACCCGGAGTTCTTTCTGCGCCACGTGATGGGCGGCACGGGCCGCGACACCTCCTGGACCGTCGTCGCCTTCCGGCCCGGCCCACCCGAGGCGGGCTGACCCCGACCGCGAGCCGCGGCCCGGGGCGCTCGCCTCCGTGGACGAGATCGACCGCGTGGTCGGGCGCCGGCTGCGGACCGCCTACGAGCTCGACGGCTAGTCGAACTTCACCTTCCCGCCCCCCTTGGCGATCGACTCGAGGTAGGGCTTGCCGTAGTCGACCTTGAGCTCGATCCACATCGGGAAGTGGTCGGACATCTGGAAGGTCCGCCACTGCCGGTAGTAGTTGCGCTTCTGGCGGTCGGTCCGCGGCTCGCCGCGCTTGTTCACCTTGTACGCCTGGCCGATCTGCGGCGCGTAGAGCTTCTCCTCCTCGTCGGTGTAGACGTGGTTGAAGAAGTCGAACACGCCGGCGGGGAAGGTCTTCAGGTGCTCCCGCACGTAGTCCGCGTCGAAGGCGCGGCTGGTGAAGCCCATCTGGTCGAAGTGCCGGTTGCGCGACGCGTTCGAGGTCAGCTCCTTGAACTGCGGCGGGATGAAGAAGTTCTTCTCGATCGCCTTGAAGGTCTGATCCTTGGTCGCGAAGACGTTGAAGTCGCCGAGCAGCACCAGGTTGCGCGCCCACGCCTCGGTCTCCCCCACCCGCGCGGCGAGGAAGTCGGAGAGCCACTGGATCTCCTTCAGCCGCTTCGGGTCGAACGCCTTGCTCTGGCCGTAGTAGATGTGCACGGAGCAGATCTCGACCCGTAGCCAGCCGGCCTCGAAGCCGCAGACGAACGGGGTGCGGGCGAGCTGCTCCGCGGGCTCCATCTTGCCCTTCGGAGGCACCACGATCTCGCCGGAGAGGCCGCCGAACTTGACCTTGCGCGAATCGTAGACGAAGGCGCCGCGCTCGCGGTTGCCGGCGGTGCCGGCGGTGACGTCGGTGATGATGTACTCCCACCAGTCGCCCAGGATCTCCATCAGGTCGCGCAGGGCCTTGAGGTCGGCGTTGACCTCCTGGACCGCGACGATGTCGAAGTGGGAGATGATCTCGGCGATGTAGTAGAGCGCCTCCTTGGAGCGCTCGCCGTACTTCGACGAGTCGAACTCGCGGATGTTCCAGGTGGCGAGGAGCAGGCTCTCGTTGAGCGTCCGCTCGGGGATTTCGGCCGCCATCACCTCGCGCAGCTTCAGCAGTTTCTGGGCGATTCGGCGGTCGGTCTTGTCCTTGGGCTCGAGCTCGTAATAGAAAGGCATCGGTCTCCTCCTGATTGGGTCGGTCCGGCGCCATTCGCGGCGCTCCGGACGATCCTTGGTCAGTCCCCCAGCGGTCGGCTTTCGACAGTATATTGCCAACGTCGCCGCTTCGCCCAGGGGGAGGCGCCTCTCGGCCAGCGCCGCGATCGGCTCGCCGCCGCTCTCGGCGACCTGTCCGCGCCGCTAGTCGCCGGCCGCGCCGGCCAGGAACCGCGCGATCCGCCGCGCCAGCTCCTCGGGCTTCTCTTCCGGCGGGATGTGCCCGGTCGCCGGCAGCTCCACGAACTCGGCCCGCGGCAGCCGCTCGGCCACGCGCCGCCCCACCTCCGGGCCGATGAGGGTGTCTTCGGCGCCCCAGACGAGCAGCACCGGCAGGTCGAGCTCCTCCACCGGGATCCGCGCCCGCGGCTCCCGGGTCGGTTTCGACAGGCCCCAGTAGGCGGTCCCCACCCCCTCGATGCTCAGGCGCTCGAAATAGGCCTCGACCAGCTCCGTCGTCACCAGGCGGTCGTCGAAGATCGAGCGCTCCAGGCTCTTGCGGACCCGCTCGCGGCTCAGTCCGAGCATCCGCACGAAGGCGGAAGCCACCGGCCGCACGAAGGCGCCGAGATGCCGCCGCTTCCACGGATAGTCGGCGCCCGCGCTGTCGACCAGGATCAGCGAGCGCACCCGCTCCGGCCGCCGCCAGGCGAGGTGGACGGCGAGGGCCCCGCCGTAGGAGTGCCCCGCGACGTGTGCGCTCTCGATCCCCAGCCGGTCCATCACGCCCAGGATCAGCGCGAGCTGCCCGGCGACGGTGTAGTCGGCGGCGCGCCGGGGCCGCTCGCTGAAGCCGAAGCCGTTGAGGTCGGGGGCGACGACCCGGTAGGAGCCGGCCAGCTCCTCCGCCACCCGCCGCCAGGTGAAGCTCGAGCCGCCGAAGCCGTGCAGCAGGATCAGCGGCTCGCCGGCCCCGGCGCGCTCGACGTAGACCGACCGGCCGTCGACCTCGAGCAGATTCGCTGCCGGGAGCCGATGGCGGACCTCCGCGTAAGGCGTGACCGCGACGCAACCGAGAGCGAGGGCCGAAGACGCGGCGAGCGCCAGGAGCCGGCGGGCCGGTGGGAGCGGAGCGAGCGGACGCACGCCGGGAGTCTAGCCCGGAATCGACGACCGGCCGCCCGCGCGAGCGGCCGCCGAGCGAAGACTCGCGCTCTCGCCGGCCGTGGTGTGGCTTCGCTCGCCCGCACAGGCTAGGCTAGGCGACTCGTGAAAGGAGGGCACATGAAGAGACCCGGCCGCATCCTCAGCCTCCTCGTCGCGCTGGCGCTGGCGCCGGCGGCGGCGCCGGCGCAGACCGGCGACTGCCGCTACGACTGCGGGCGCATCTACCTCGACTGCCTCGATGCCGCGGGCTGCTTCCTGAACGGCGGCTGCCGGGACGGCTCGGTCTGTCAGAGCAACCGTTGCGCGGACGGCCAGCTCTGCGGCGCCACGCCCCCCGGCTGCGACGCCGGCTGCTTCGCCGCGCTGGCGACCTGCCGGGCGGGCTGCGGCGAGAGCTACCTGCGGGTGGTCCGCGACGCGCTGCCCTTCCTGAATCTCGACGACGACGCCGCCAAGCGGCTCCTGGAGCCGATCGAGGCGGCGGACCGCCAGCTCGAGGAGGTCCTGGGCGGCGGCGCCGCGCTCGCCGGCCGGCACCTGACCGAGTTCCGCAAGCTGGCCTGGGAGCTCGCCGCAGAGGCCGGTCAAGCCGAGCAGGGCATCTCCGCGACCGACGCCCTGGCGCTCGAGAAGGTGGTGCTCGAGGCCGAGCTGGCCCTGCGGCGCGACGGCCTGCGCCAGTGCGTCTCCGACCTGCTCGAGCCCGACGTGATCCTGCTCGACCCGGGCCTCTTCCAATCGGTCAAGCGCTGCGGCGACTTCTTCACCGAGTCGGGCGGCGCCTCCGGGGCGGTCAAGGCCTGCAAGACCATCCCGCCGGAGCTCGAGCTGCGGCTCGCCAACGAGGCGGTCGCCGACGCCGACCAGCGGGCGAGCGACCGCTGCCCGCGGGACTGCTCGGCCCGCTTCGTCCAGTCGCTGTCGAATCGCCGCGACTGCCGCGATGCGCAGGTCTCGGTGAGCGTCACCCGCAGGTACCGCTGCAGCCCGGCGGGCTAGCGACGAAGACGCTCGAAGGCGGCGGCCGGCCGGTCGGGGTCGCATTCCGGCGCCCGGAGGAGTAGAATGCGGCGGAAGCCGACTCTGGCGGCTCGCCCCGGGGAAAGACTCGACAATTCGGGAGGGGAGTAGCGATGAAGAAAAGCCTGGCTGTTCTCCTCGGCCTTGCCTTGATCGGCGCCGGCGCGCCGGCGGCTCTCGCCCAGGGCGGCGACTTCACCGGCACCTGGGACATCGACGCGCAGTACACGACCGGCGGCTCCGACGACATCGGCAACGCCGCCACGGTCGACTGCCTCTACTCGGGCACCGCGATGATCACCGGCGACTCGGGACCGGTCTCGCTGACGCTCACCGGCTCCGACCCGGCGGGGCCGAAGTACGAGGACCTGTGCGAGCCGAGCCTGAGCGGCACGGCGACCGTGAGGCAGTCCTCGACGTCCGACATCTCGGGCGACATCAGCGACCCGACCCTCGGGACGGCCAGCTTCAGCGGCACGATCGCCGCCGCGCAGCCCGCCTTTACCGCCGCGGCGGCCCAGCAGATCAACGGCACCGTGACGGCGACCTCGGGACCGCTCTCGATGGGCGCCAGCAGCGGCGGCATCTTCGCCGCCAACCTGATGCCCGCCGTGCCGAGCCTGCCGCCCGCGGCCTTCGGCCTGCTGCTCTTCCTGCTCGTCGCCGGGGGCGGGTACTTCATCGTGCGCCGCCGAGAGCGCCGATCCCCCTGAGGACGATCGAAGAGCGCCCGCGTCTCCCGCCGGGGTGAATCCCTCCGGGGGACGGCGCGAGCTGGTCGGACCTCGGCGGAGGGCTCGCGCCTGCGCTCCGCGTGCGCGCCGGCCGGCCGGCTCTTCCGTCGATTGTGAGGGCGCCGGCCGGCTAGCGGCCCGCCAGCAGCGCCGGCAGCAGGAAGAGGTCGGCGGCGAGCGCCGCGACGACCCCGATGGCCATCAACGTCCCGGCCTCGGCCAGCGGCACGAAGCCCGACAGCGCGCAGACCGCGAAGCCGGCGGCGAGCATCGCCGAGGAGAGCGCCTGCGCCCCGGCCGTGACCTCGAGCGTGGCGACGACCGGCGCGCGCTCTCCGCTCCGCTCCCCCTCTCTCCCCCGCCGCCGGTAGTGGCCGTAGAAGTGCAGCGTGTCGTCCACCGAGAGGCCGAGCACGATCGCCCCGACCATGACCGAGGTGGCGCCGAGCGGGATACCGAGCCAGCCCATCGCCCCGAAGACGACGGCGACCGGCCAGAGGTTCGGGATCAGCACCCGGACGGTCTCCCGCCCGCTGCGCAGCAGGGCGAAGAAGACCGCGCTCACCCCGACCAGGGTGATCCCCAGGGCGAGGAGCAGCGTCCGGTTGACCGTCGCCTGCGCCGCCACGGCGAGCGGATAGCGTCCGCCCGCCGTCGCCCGGGCTCCGGGGAACGCCTTCGCGGCCTCCGCCTCCAGCCAGCGGGTGAGCTCCCCGGCCTCCGGGTGTCCCAGCATCGGCACCCCGACGACCAGCCGCGCCCGCCTCCCGTCCTCGGCCAGGAGCAGCGCCCGCGTCACCCGCAGGAACGTCGGCGACGGCGGGGCGGCGACCGCATCCGTCAGCAGCGCCGGGGTCAGGATCCCCCGCACCCGGGGATTCGCCGCCAGCGCGTCGGCGAGCCGCGCCAGCCGCGCGAGGCCGGCGGGCGAGCCGAGACCCGCTTCCGGATCGGCGCCCGCGCGCCGCGGCAGCTCGATCAACAGCTCCACGCTCGCCGCCGGCAGCCCCCGCTCCGCCGTCGCCGCGAGCGCCGCGCGCACGGGATGCTCCGGCCGGAAGTAGCCCAC
>JBFJMD010000118.1:0-6905 GCA_041634115.1 Thermoanaerobaculia bacterium
CAAGTCACTACCCGCCAAGGAGGTGCAACTCGCCGTAACCGCTTGAACCAGGGATCTCGAGCCGTGCCCTCTCATACACCACTTGACAGGACATGACCCAGCGCTCACTCGATCCTCCGAAGGCCACCGGCGGCCGGCGCGGACGCGGAGCGCAGGCGCGAGCCCCCACGCCAAAGTCCGACCAGCTCGCGCCGGCCCCCGGGGCGGGCCTCCGCGGGACCCGAAGCGCCGGAGGCGCCGAAGCCGCTTCTTCGAAGACCGCCGAAGCGAATCTTCGAAGACGGCCGGCACGGAGTCCGGCCGCTACCGCCGAGGTAGCCGAAGCGCATCCTCGAAGACGGCTGGCACGAAGTCCGGCCGCCCCGACCGAGCGTGCCGAAGCGCATCTTCGAAGACTCCCCGCGACCGACCCCGGCCGCCGCAGAGACCCGCGGACGAGAGAAGCCCGAGGCCCGGTTTTCGGAGGGTTCCGCGACCCACCGCCTTGACTTTCCGCCGCCCCTCCAATAGCTTCGACTTTCCGGCTCATTAATTCGTCCAGGAGGAAAAGCAACGTGTGGAGGAAGAGCGAAGAGCCCGCGGCGCCGGCCGCCCAGCCGGCCCCGTCGACCCCCTCGAGGAGGTCCGAGCCGTCGAAGGAGCTCGCCACGATCGGACCGTCCATCGCGATCAAGGGCGACCTCACCGGCAACGAGGACCTGGTCATCCAGGGCCGCCTCAAGGGCGAAGTCAAGCTCAAGCAAAACAACGTCACCGTGGGCAAGAGCGGCCGGGTGGAGGCCGACATCTACGGCCGCAGCATCCGCGTCGAGGGAGAGGTGAACGGCAACCTCTACGGCGAGCAGGAGGTCGTGATCCGCGCCTCCGGGCGTGTGCAGGGCAACATCGTCTCGCCGCGCGTCACCCTCGAGAACGGCTCCAACTTCAAGGGCTCGATCGACATGGAGGCCGCCTCCACGGCGCCCGCCCCGGCCAAGAAGCCGGAGCGGCCCGGCGCCGGGGCCGAGCCGCGTAAGACCGGGATCCCGGCCGCGGACGTCGGCGGGGCGAGCCCGCAGAAGAGCCTCGTCGGCTCCGATCGCACGCCGGCCAAGCAGTGATCCGGTCGCGCCCGGGCGCGGATCGCGCGTCCGCCTCCAGGCCGCCGTCCGGGCCCGAGCGCCATCCCTCGCAGGCCCTGAAGCTCCTGGTCGCGCTCCTCGAGAGCCGCCCCCGCAGCCGGGTGCTGGACTTGGGGCCGGCGGTCGGACGCAACGTGGCGTTCTTGGCCGGATTCTCCTGCAAGCTCTTCATCGCCGATCTGCACCAGACCCTCTTTCCGGGCTCGGCCGGCGCTCCCTCGCCGACGCCGCTCGCGAGCCGGCTGGCCCGCGACCTGCCGGCCATCGAGGGCGGCCCGATGGACGCGATCCTCGCCTGGGACCTGCTCAACTACCTGGAGCCCGAGGAGATCGCGGTCCTCGGCCGCGAGCTGCGCCGCTACTGCCGCACCGGCACGACGCTGTTGACGATGATCTCGACGCTCAAGGAGATGCCGGGACGGGCCCGCAGCTTCGAGATCGCCGATCGCGAGACCCTGATCTACGGCGACGCCGGCGGCGTCGGCCGCCTGAGCCCGCGCTACAAGGAGCCCGACCTCGGCCGGCTGCTGCCGGACTTCAAGGTCGAGACGACGTTCCTCCTGCGCAACGGCATGCAGGAGTACGTTCTCGACTACCGGCCGATGCCGAAGGACTGGCCGGCGGCCGGACAGGATTCCGGCTGACGACGCCCGCGGCCCTGCTCCCGCCCGTGCGCCGGGCGACCCTGGACAACGGGCTGCGGGTCGTGCTGCAGCCCGATCCCCGGCTGCCCCTGGTGGCGGTCAACCTCTGGTACCACGTGGGCTCGAAGGACGAGCGCCCCGGCCGCACCGGCCTCGCCCACCTCTTCGAGCACATGCTCTTCCAGGGCAGCGAGCACGTCGGCACCAACGACCACTTCCGCTACGTGCAGCAGGTCGGCGGCGTGGCCAACGGCTCGACCTTCTACGACCGCACGAACTACTACGAGACGCTGCCCTCCCACCACCTGGAGCTCGCCCTCTGGCTCGAGTCCGACCGGCTCGGCTTCCTGCTGCCGGCGCTGACGCCGGAGAAGCTCGAGAACCAGCGCGAGGTGGTCATCAACGAGCGCCGCCAGCGGGTGGACAACCAGCCCTACGGCCGCGCCTTCGAGCGCCTGCAGGAGCTGCTCTTCCCCGAGCCCCACCCCTACCACTCGCCGGTGATCGGATACCTGGAGGACATCGCCGCGGCGACGCTCGCCGACGTCGAGAGCTTCTTTCGCACCTACTACACGCCGAACAACCTCGTGCTGACGCTGGCCGGCGACTTCGAGCCCGAGCCGGCGCTCGAGCTCGTGGACCGCTACTTCGGGCCGATCCCGCGGGGCCCGCGGGTCCCGGCGGTGGCGGCGCCGGAGACGCCGGCGGCGGGCGAGCAGCGCGAAACCCAGGAGGACGAGGTCCGGCTCGCGCGCGTCTATCTGGGATTCCCCTGCCCGCCGTTCGGCGGCCGCGACTGGTACGCGGCGGACCTGCTCGCCACCGTGCTCTCCGGCGGCAAGTCGAGCCCGCTCTTCCAGGACCTCGTGCACCGCCGCGAGATGGCGCAGGAGGTGGACGCGTTCGTCCTCAACACCGCGCTCGCCGGCGGCTTCTACCTGGTGGCCACGGCCCGGCCTGGCGTCGATCCCGCGGCGCTCGAGGCCCGGCTGGTGGAGCACCTCGAGGCGGCCGCCGCCGCCGCGCCGGCCGAAGCCGAGCTCGAGCGCGCCCGCAACCGGCTGCAGACCGGCTACTTCGACGCCCTGCAGGGGCTCGACCAGCGCGCCGACCTGCTGTCGCGCTTCACCACCCTCTTCGACGACCCGGCGCGGATCGAGACCGAGGTCGGGCGCTACCTCGACCTCTCCGGCGAGGACCTCAGGGACTTCGCCGCCGGGCATCTGGCGGGCCCGGCGCGCGTCGCCCTCACGGTGCTGCCGCGGGACGGGGGCGGATGAGCCCCCCGCGCGCGCCCGACCGCTCGTCGCCGCCCGCGCCGGGCGCGGCCCGCCCGACCCCGTTCCCGGCCTTCGAGCACCGCCGCCTGGGCAACGGCGTGGATCTCCTCGCGGCGCCGACGGGTCCGGCGCCGCTGGTCTATCTCCACCTCGTCACCCCCGGCGGCGGCCGCTTCGACCCGCCCGGGCGCGCGGGGCTGGCGTCGCTCACCGCCGGGCTGCTCGACGAGGGGACGCGGTCGATGACCTCGACCGAGATCGCGGCCCGGACCGAGCGCCTCGGCGGCTCGCTGTCCACGAGTGCCGACTGGGACGTCGCGATCGTCGCCGCCACGCTGCTGGCGCCCCACGTCGACACCGGCCTCGAGCTGGCGGCCGAGGTCGCCTCCGCCCCGACCTTTCCGGCCGAGGAGGTCGAGCGGCTGCGCCGGCGCACGCTGGCGGAGCTCCACCGCCGCCGGGCCCTGCCGGGCTGGCTGGCCGACCGCCAGCTCGCGGAGACGGTCTACGGCCGCCGGGTCTACGGCTCCTCCCTGCTCGGCAGCGAAGAGAGCGTCGCCGCGATCTCGGGCGAGGAGATCGTCGAGTTCTACCGCGGCCGCACCGCGGCGGGCGGCTGGACGCTGGTAGCGACCGGCGGGGTCGATCCGGGGCGGCTCGCCGGACGGCTGGAAGAGGTGCTGCCGCGGCCGCTGCCGGCGGCGGCGCCCGCCTCGCCCGACCTCTCGCCGCCGCCGGCCGGCGGCCGCCGGGTGGTCGTCGTCGACCGTCCGGGGGCGGCGCAGACGGAGCTCCGGATCGGCCATGCCGGCATCGCCCGCTCCCACCCCGACTACCTGGCCGCCGGCCTGATGAACACCCTCCTGGGCGGCAAGTTCACGAGCCGCATCAACCTCAATCTGCGCGAGCGCCACGGCTACACCTACGGCGCCTACAGCCGCTTCTCCAAGCGGCTCGGGCCCGGCCCGTTCGTGGTCGCCACCGCGGTCGCCAACGAGGCGGCGGCGGCGGCCGCGGGCGAGATCCTGGGCGAGATGGAGCGGGTCCGAGCCGAGCCGGTGGCCGCCGAGGAGCTCGACGAGACGCGCGCCTACCTGCTCGGCGTCTTTCCCTACACCGTGCAGACGCCGCTGGGGGTCGCCTCCCGCTTGATCGATCTCGCGGTCTTCTCGCTGCCCGACGACCACTACGAGAAGCTCCCCGCGGCCCTCGCCCGGATCGGGCCCGAGGAGATCCGGCGGGTGGCGCGCGAGCACCTGCGGCCGGACTCGGCGGCGATCGTGGCGGCGGGGCCGGCGGCCGAGCTGGAGCCGCTTTTCGCGGCCCTCGGCGAGGTCGAGGTGCGGACGGTCTAGCCCACCCGCCGGCCCGAAAAGCGGCCCCTTCCTGGTGGTATCATTCCGCGGTCATGCGCAGCGAACGGAGGAGAGAACATGCAGGTCGATAGTCCGGACCACATCCGGAACCTGGCGATCGCCGGCCACAACGACACCGGCAAGACGACCCTGGCGAGCGCCCTGCTCTACGCCGCGGGAGTGGTCAACCGGCTGAATCGGGTCGAGGACGGCAACACCATCACCGACTTCGACCCCGAGGAGATCCAGCGCCAGATCTCCATCGGCCTCGCCACCTGCTACCTGCCCTGGCGCGGCCACAAGCTGAACTTCATCGACTGCCCCGGCTACGGCATCTTCTTCGCGGAGACGCGGGCCGGGGTCCGGGCCGCGGACGGCGTGCTGCTCTGCGTCAACGCCGTCTCCGGGATCGAGGTGACCACGGAGAAGGCCTGGGCGCTGGCCCAGGACGACGGCGCCCCGGTGCTGATCAACCTGACCAAGATGGACCGCGAGCGCGCCGACCTCGAGCGCATCCTCGAGAGCCTGCAGGAGCGCTTCGACCGCGGGGTGGTACCGATCCAGATCCCGATCGGCCGCGAGGGGGAGTTCTCCGGCGTCGTCGACCTGGTCTCCGGCAAGGCCTTCGGATTCGATCCCGACGGCAACGGCCGCGGCAAGGAGGTCGAGCCTCCGAAGGGCTCGGCGGAGGAGATCGCGAAGTGGCGCACGACGCTCGTCGAGGCCGTCGCCGAGAGCGACGACGCTTTGCTCGAGAAGTTCTTCGACGCCGGCGCCCTGACCGAAGACGAGCTGCGCGCCGGCCTGCGCAAGGCGGTGAGGAAGCGCAAGATCTTCCCGGTCACGCTCGGCTCCGGGGCGCACGGCGTCGGACTCTCGACCCTGCTCGACGCGATCGTCGACTTCATGCCCTCGCCGCTCGACGGCGGACCCTTCCCGGCGGCGACGGTGGGGGGCGACCCCAGCGAGGTGGAGCGCCGCGCCGACGGCCCGGCCGCCGCGCTCGTCTTCAAGACGCTGAGCGATCCGTTCACCGGCAAGGTGTCGCTGCTGCGGGTGGTGCGCGGCGAGATCGGCTCGGACTCGACCGTCTGGAACACCCAGCGCGAGACAGAAGAGCGCGTCGGCCACCTGCTCGCCATGCAGGGCAAGCAGGGGGCGGAGCTGCCGAAGCTGGTGACCGGGGACATCGGCGGAGTCGCCAAGCTGAAGCAGGCCAAGAGCGGCGACACCCTGTGCGACAAGGAGGGCCCGATCCGGCTCGCCTGGATCCTGATCCGCGAGCCGGCGATCGCCTTCGCCATCGAGCCCAAGTCGAAGGGCGACGAGGAGAAGATCGGCGAGGCCCTGGCGCGGCTCATGGACGAGGACCCGACGCTCGGGGCGCGGCGCGATCAAGACAGCGGCGAGTTCCTGATCTCCGGCACCGGCCAGCTGCACGTGGAGATCGCGGTGGCCAAGCTCAAGCAGCGCTTCGGCGTCGAGGTGATCCTGCACCCGCCGAAGGTGCCCTACCGGGAGACCATCCGCAAGGCCGCCGACGGCCACGGCCGCCACAAGAAGCAGTCGGGCGGGCGCGGCCAGTTCGCCGACTGCAAGATCCGGGTGGAGCCGATGCCGCGCGGCGAGGATTTCGAGTTCGTGGACGAGATCTTCGGCGGCTCGATCCCGCAGGGCTACCGGCCGGCGGTCGAGAAGGGGATCCAGGAGGCGCGCCGGCGCGGCTACCTGGCCGGCTTCCCGGTGGTCGACTTCCGGGTGCGGCTCCAGGACGGCCAGCACCACGACGTGGACTCCTCCGAGATGGCCTTCAAGATCGCCGGCTCGCTCGCGTTCAAGGACGCGATGGGCAAGGCGCGGGCGACGATCCTGGAGCCGATGATGAAGGTCGAGATCACCACCAGCGAGGAGTTCACCGGCGACATCATGAGCGACCTCTCGCAGCGCCGCGGCCGCCCGCAGGGGATGGAGAGCAAGAACTCGAACCAGGTGATCTCGGCCATCGTGCCGATGGCCGAGATGCTCACCTACGCCCCGGCCCTACGCTCGATGACGCAGGGGCGGGCGAACTTCCACCTCGAGTTCTCGCACTACGACGAGGTGCCGCACGCGATCCAGGAGAAGATCATCGCCGAGGCGAAGCGGGGCGACTCCGAGGAGGGGTGAGCCTCTCCCCGTTCCCGGCCGCGGCCGCTACTTCTTCTCTTCGGCGCCGACGCTCTCGCCCAGCTCGACGAACTCGAGCAGCGCCATCTCGGCACCGTCGCCCCGCCGCGGCCCCAGCTTGACGATCCGCAGATAGCCGCCGGGGCGCTCCGCGAAGCGCGGCGCGATGTCGTCGAAGAGCTTCTTGAGCAGGCTGCGATCGGGCAGCCAGCGGCCCACCTGGCGGCGGGCGTGGAGCGAACCCCGCTTGCCCTGGGTGACCATCTTCTCGGCGATCGGGCGCAGCTCCTTCGCCTTGTGGAGGGTGGTGCGGATGCGCTCCTTCTCCACCAGAGAGGC
>JBFJMD010000119.1:0-6878 GCA_041634115.1 Thermoanaerobaculia bacterium
ACCGAGGGAGAGATCGTCAGCGGCAAGGTCATCGACGTGACCGAGGACTTCGTGGTCGTGGACGTGGGCTACAAGTCGGAAGGTCTGGTGCCGATCGAGGAGTTCACCAGCTACGACGGCGAGGTCAAGGTCGAGGTCGGCGAAGAGGTCGACGTGCTGCTGGAGAAGACCGAGGACGTCGAGGGCCACGTGCTGCTCTCGAAGCGCAAGGCCGAGCGGATGAAGGTCTGGGCCGACGTCGAGAAGAGCTACAAGGCGAGCGAGACGATCAAGGGCCGGATCGTGGACCGCATCAAGGGCGGCCTCACCGTGGACGTCGGCATCCGGGCGTTTCTGCCCGGCTCGCTGGTGGACATCAAGCCGGTCAAGAACCTGGAGTCGATGCGCGGCCAGGAGCTGGACTTCAAGGTGATCAGCATGGACCGCCGGCGCAACAACGTCGTGCTGTCGCGCAAGGCGGTGCTGGAGAAGGAGTTCGCCAAGAAGAAGGCGGAGACCCTGTCGAAGCTGCGCGAAGGCGTGCGCATGCCGGGGGTGGTCAAGAACATCACCGACTACGGGGTGTTCATCGACCTCGGCGGCATCGACGGCCTGCTCCACATCACCGACATCTCCTGGGGCCGCGTCAACCACCCCTCGGAGCACTACTCGGTGGGCGACGAAGTCGAGATCGTGGTGCTCAAGTTCGACCCCCAGACCGAGCGGGTCTCGCTCGGCGCCAAGCAGAAGTCCGAGGACCCGTGGAATCTGGTGGACAAGAAGTACCCGCTCGGCTCGCGGGTGCGCGGCAAGGTGGTGAGCCTCGTGGACTACGGCGCCTTCGTGGAGCTGGAGGAGGGGGTCGAGGGGCTGATCCACATCAGCGAGATGTCGTGGACCAAGAAGGTGGTGAGCCCGTCGAAGGTGCTCAAGGTCGGCGACGAGGTCGAGGCCATCGTCTCGGAGCTCGACCTCGGCCAGCGCCGCATCAGCCTCTCCCTGCGGCAGGCCGAGCGCAACCCCTGGGAGGAGCTGGCGGTCTCCCACCCGGTGGGCAGCGTCATCGAGGGCAAGGTGCGCAACCTCACCGAGTTCGGCGCCTTCGTCCAGATCACCGAGGAGATCGACGGCCTGATCCACGTCTCCGACATGAGCTGGACCAAACGCGTGAAGCACCCCAGCGAGGTGGTGAAGAAGGGGGACGGGGTGCGCGCCCGGATCACCAACATCGACGTGGAGAACCAGCGCGTATCGCTGTCGATGAAGGAGTTCATCCCCAACGAGTGGGAGAAGTTCGTCGAGGCGAACAAGGTCGGCGACACCGTCACCGGCCGGGTCGTCAACGTGACCGACTTCGGGCTCTTCGTGGACATCTACGAGGGCCTCGAGGGCCTCGCCCACGTCAGCGAGATCGACGTGCCGGGCGGCAAGCTCGAGGACTCGTTCGCGGTGGACGACTGGGTGGCGGCGCGCATTCTGCGGATCGAGGAGGACGAGAAGAAGGTCGGCCTCACCATGCGCGGCGTGCCGCAGCCGAGCGAGGACGAGATCTCCGAGCTGCAGGCCGCCGGCGCCGCCGACGCGGCCGGCGAGGAGCCGGAGAGCGAGGAGCCGGCCGAGCCGGAGGCGGAAGAGGCGGAAGAGGAGCAAGAGGGGGGAGAGGAAGAGTAGCGCGGAAGTCCAGCAGTCAGCCGCCGCCGGAGGCGAGTGGTCATCCGGCGCGCGGCGGGTATGATCGAAGGAACGGGGGCCGAACGTGTCAACGAAAGACGGCATGACCAAAGCGGAGCTGGTGGAGGAGGTGGCCCGCACCACCCAGCTCACCAAGAAGCACGCCGAGCTGATCGTCAACACGGTCTTCGAGAGCATCGTCCAGTCGCTGCGCGAGGGCGAGAAGATCGAGCTGCGCGGCTTCGGCAGCTTTCGGATTCGCCAGCGCGGCGCCCGCATCGGCCGCAACCCGAAGACCGGCGACAAGGTGGCGGTTCCGCCGAAGCGCATCCCCTACTTCAAGCCGGGAAAAGACCTCAAGGAGCTGCTCAATCACAACTCGTGATCGGGCGCCCGAGCGCACCCGATGCAGAGTCTGTTCACGCCGTGGAGATTCTCCTATCTCTCGGAGGGCGTACCGCTGGTGGGCTGCTTCTTCTGTGACGCCGCCCGCGAGCCCGACGAGGTCGAACGGCTGGTGGTCGCCCGCGAGGAGCACCATCTGCTGCTGCTGAACCGCTACCCCTACACCAACGGCCACCTCATGCTGGCACCCATCGACCACCTCGGCTCCCCCGAGGACGAGGACGCCGCCGCCCGCGCCGAGCTGTGGCCGCTGGTGCTCAAGGCGCAGCGGGCGCTCTCCGAGCTCTACGCGCCGCAGGGCTTCAACCTGGGCATGAACCTGGGGTCCGCGGCCGGCGCCGGGGTGCCCGAGCACTTCCACCTGCACATCGTGCCGCGCTGGCGCGGAGACACGAATTTCATGAGCGTCGTCGGCGAGACCCGGCTGATCCCCGACGAGCTGGAGACCACCTGGCGCAAGCTGCGCGGAATCCTCTCCCGGGAGGATCTCTAGATGAGCGACGGCTCCGCCACGGACCAGATCACCGAGGCCTCGTCCCTGGCGCGCCGCGCCTGGCAGGCGGCGGTGGCGGCGTGGCTGGTGCCGGGGGCGGGCCACCTGCTGCTCGGCCGCAAGCGCCGCGCCGCGGCGTTCCTGGTGATCGTGATGTCGGCGCTCGTCATCGGGCTGGCGCTCGACGGCAACCTCTACCGGGTCGAGCCCGACCGGCCGCTCACGCTGCTCTTGACGCTGGGCTCGATGGGGCTGGGCGGACCCTATCTCTTCCTGCGCTTCGTCGCCGGCTACAGCGGCCAGGTGGTGGCGCCCGGTTTCGAGTACGGCAGCGCCTTCATCGTGACCGCGGGCCTGATGAACATGCTGCTCGTGCTCGACGTGCTGGACATCGTCCGCGGCCGCAAGGAGTGAGGGAGAGCGTGAGCCATTTCTTCCTGATGACCGTCTACGCGCTGCTGGTCAGCGCTTTTTTCTGCGTCCTGTGGAAGCGCGACCGGCGAGGCCAGATCAAGCTCTTCTTGCAGCTCTTTCTGGGCCTCGTCGGCGGAGGGATCCTGGCCGCGTGGCTGATGTATCCGTTTCCGGCCGGCCCGCCGACGCCCTTCCCCTGAACGCGGCCGTCCGCGGTGGACTCGTCCCGTCGCGCGCTGACCGGCAGCCGATGTCCGTAGACGACCTTCTGATGGTGGCCGGAGAGGCCTCGGGGGACCTGCACGGGAGCCGGCTCCTCAGCGAGCTGCGGGAGCTGGCGCCGGGACTGCGGCCGTTCGGGCTCGGCGGGGACGAGCTGCAGGCGGCGGGGCTGGAGTCGTTCGGCCACAGCGCCGAGATCGCCGTGGTGGGCATCACCGAGGCGGTGCGGATCCTGGGCCGTGCCCGGAAGATCTACGACCGCCTGCTGGAGGAGGTGGATCGGCGGCGGCCGCGGGCCGCGGTGCTGATCGACTTTCCGGAGTTCAACCTGCGGCTGGCGCGGGCGCTGAAGGACAAGGGGGTCCGGGTCGTCTACTACATCAGCCCCCAGGTCTGGGCCTGGCGGCGGGGGCGGGTCAAGACCATCGCGGAGCGGGTGCACAAGATGCTCGTCCTCTTTCCCTTCGAGCTGGAGTTCTACCGCGAGCGGGACGTGCGCACCGCCTGCGTCGGACACCCGCTGGTCGACGAGGTGCCCGACCTGCCCCAGGCCTGGGACGCGGAGGACGGCGAGCCGGAGCGGTACCGGGTGGCGCTGTTGCCGGGGTCGCGCCCGAGCGAGGTGCGATCGCTGCTGCCGCCGCTGCTCGAGGCGGCCGCCGGGCTCGCCGGCGAGCTGCCGGTGGACTTCCGCCTGATCCTGGCGCCGACGCTGCCGCGCGACCGGGTCGAGGCGCTCCTGGCGGGCGCAGCGGTCGCCCCCGCGATCGTCACCTCGGACCGCTTCCGGGCGCTGGCCGACTGCCACCTCGCGCTCTGCGCGTCGGGCACGGCCACCCTCGAGGTGGGCCTGCTGGGGACGCCGATGATCGTCGTCTACCGGGTCGGGGGCTGGACCTACCGCCTGGGGCAGCTCCTGGTCAAGCTGCCCGACATCAGCCTCGTCAACCTGGTGCTCGGACGGCGAGCGGTGCCGGAGCTGATCCAGCGCGGGGCCAGCCCCGAGGCGATCCGGCGCGAGGCGCTGGCGATCCTCCGCGACCGCGGGCGGGTGCGCGAGATGCGGGCGGCCCTGGCCGAGCTGCGCGGCAAGCTGGGCACCGGCGGCGCCAGCCGGCGGGCGGCGCTCGAGGTCCACGAGGTGCTGCTCGAAGGGGCGGGGGAGGCGGCGTGAAGCTCGCCCGGTTCCTCGGCCGCTACCTCGGGCGCTACCTGGGATGGATCGGGATCGCGGTCGTCTCGGCCCTGCTCTACGCCGCGGCGACCGTGTCCGTGGTGGCGCTCATCGAGCCGATCTTCGACGAGGTGCTGCTCGCCGGGGCGGAGAGCGCCGAGGCGCTCGGCGGTCTCGTCCCGGGCGCCGACGAGGCCGCCACCGCGGGCCCGGGACCGGGCCACAAGGGCGCCTTCAAGCTCGAGATCGAGCGCGCCTACCGCCGGCTCAAGGAGGGCCTCGGGGTCGGCCCCGCCTCGGTCGTCTACTTCGTGCCGCTGCTGGTGGTGGTGATCTTCGTGCTGCGCAGCGCCGCCGACTTCGTCAGCGGTTATTCCTTCGACCGCATCGGCCTGGGGGTGACGACCGACATCCGCAACGATCTCTACGGCCGCATCCTGTCGCAGTCGGCGCGCTTCCACTCCGACCACCCTTCCGGGGAGCTGATGAGCCGCATCGTCAGCGACGTGGCGATCATGCAGACGACGGTCTCCACCCGCATCGTCGACCTGCTGCAGCAGTCGTTGACCCTGATCGGGCTGCTCTACCTGCTGTTCAGCACCCATCGCCGGCTGGCGGTCGTCTGCCTCGTGGTGCTGCCGATCATGATCTACCCGATCGTGCGCTTCGGCCGCGGCATGCGTCGCACCAGCCACAAGAGCCAGGAGCGGATGGCCGACCTCGCCAACCTGGTCGGGGACGGGGTGCGCGGACACCGGGTGGTGAAAGCCTTCGGCATGGAGCGCTTCGAGTTCGACCGCTTCCGCAAGGCGACCGCCCGCCATCTGCGGGTCAACCTCTGGGCGCGGGTCCTGGCGAACATCTCGAGCCCGGTGATCGAGACCCTCGGGGTGCTGGGGGCGGCGGTGCTGCTGATCTACGCCGGCCGCGAGATCCGCAGCGGCGAGCTCTCGCCGCCGGTCTTCGTCGCCTTCCTGGTCAACCTGTTCTGGATGTACGACCCCGTGCGCCGGCTGAACAAGGTCAACCTGGTGCTGCAGCAGTCGATCGCCGCCGCCCACCGGGTCTACGACGTGATGTCGCGCCCGAACGAGATCCAGGACCGGCCGGGGGCGCGCGCGATCGCCACGGTCGGACGCGAGATCCGCTTCGACCGGGTCTCGTTTGCCTACAGCGAGCGGGTGGTGCTGCACGACGTGGACCTGACCGTCCGGCGGGGCGAGATGGTGGCGCTGGTAGGACCGTCGGGCGCCGGCAAGAGCACCCTGGTGAGCCTGCTGCCCCGGTTCTTCGACCCGGACTCGGGGGCGGTGCTGATCGACGGCCACGACCTGCGCGACCTCACGCTGGAGAGCGTGCGGGCGCTGATCGGCATCGTCACCCAGGAGACGATCCTGTTCAACGACACGATCCGCAACAACATCGCCTACGGCCGGGTCGACCTGGGGATGGAGCGGATCCGCGAGGCGGCCGCCGCCGCCTACGCCGACGAGTTCATCTCGGAGCTCTCCGAGGGCTACGACTCGCTGATCGGCGAGGGGGGCCTACGGCTCTCGGGCGGCCAGCGCCAGCGCCTGGCGATCGCCCGCGCCCTGGTCAAGAACCCGCCGATCCTGATCCTCGACGAGGCGACCTCGCAGCTCGACTCGGAGTCGGAGGCGCTGGTCCAGAAGGCGCTCTACAACCTGATGCAGGGCCGGACGACGCTGGTCATCGCCCACCGCCTGTCGACCGTGCAGAAGGCCGACCGCATCGTGGTGATGGACGGCGGCAAGATCGTCGAGCAGGGCGCCCACGCCGAGCTGCTGGCAATGGGCGGCCTCTACAAGAGGCTCTACGACCTGCAGTTCCGGATCTAGGATCGGCGGAGGAGATCGCGCCGTGCGCAGCATGACCGGATACGGAGTCGGGACCGCCGACAGCGAGCGCTACCGGCTGACGGTCAGCCTGCGCTCGGTCAATCACCGCTTCCTCGACCTGCAGTCGCGGCTGCCCGAGGACGCCCGGGCCCGCGAGGCCGAGCTGGTCGAGCGGATCAAGGCCCGCCTGCGCCGCGGCCGGGTCGAAGTGCGCCTCGACGTCGAGACGCTCGGCGAGCGCCGGGTCGAGGCGCGGCTGCGGGCCGAGATCGTCCGCGCCGTCCAGGCGGCCCTCGCCCGCCTCGCCGAGGAGGGGGTGGTCCGCGGGGAGCTCGAAGCCCGCGACCTGGTGCGGGTGCCGGGGGCGCTCGAGGTCCGCTACCCGGCCGACGACTGGGGTCCCGCGGACTCGGCGGCCCTGGCCGCGGCGGCCGACGCCGCCCTCGACCAGCTCGAGGCGGGGCGAGAGCGCGAGGGGGGCAAGCTGCGGCGGGCGCTGGCCAGGCGCCTGGAGGCCCTTCAGCAGGTGCGCTCGGCGCTCGAGGGCCGCCGCGAGCAGGTGCGCGAGAGCCTCCACGCGGGCCTGCGCGAGCGGATCGCCGAGCTGCTCGCGGACGCCGAGCTGCCCGCCGAGCGGCTGGCCCAGGAGGCGGCGCTGCTG
>JBFJMD010000120.1:0-6874 GCA_041634115.1 Thermoanaerobaculia bacterium
AGGCTGCTGCTCGGCCGCCGGCCCGACGCCGACGACGAAGAGCACCAGCGCGACCGCTTCAACCTGCAGTTCGGCGCCTTCCACATGGTGGACACGGACGACATGTACGGGAACACGCTGCTCCAGGGCGAGGTCGGGGCGATGCTGGAGGAGTTCCAGCGCGCCGACTGCGTGATCCAGACCGTGGACATCTCGGGCCTGCGCGCCGTCACCCAGGCCGAGGAGCGGGTGCACGCGGTCGGCCAGGACGCGCTCTTCTACGTCGCCAACGAGACCGGCGGCGAGCTCTTCCGCGACGCCAACAACTTCGGCGGCCAGCTGCGGCGGGTGATGCAGCGGTCGACTGTGACCTATCTGCTCTCCTTCGAGGCCTCCGACGTCGAGGCCGACGGCGGCTATCGCCGGCTCAAGGTCAAGGTCGACGGCGCCAAGGGATCCCGGGTCACCCACCGCAAGGGCTACTACGCGCCACGCCCCTTCGACAGCCTCCACCCGCTGGAGAAGAGCCTGCTCGCCGCCGACGCCATCGCCGCCGCGGCCCCCAGGAAGGAGCTCGAGATGGACGTCCTCGCGGCCGCCTTCCGCGCCGGCGAGCGGATGGCCTACGTGCCGGTCATCATCGAGGTGAGCGGCGGCTCGCTGGTCGATGGCCAGCGGGACGACTCGCTCTCGGTCGAGCTCTACGCCTACGTCTCGAACGTCTACGGGGAGATCAAGGATTTCTTCACCCAGATGGTGACCCTCGACCTCTCGAGCGGCCGCGACGCCTTCGCCGAGGCCGGCCTCAAGTACTACGGCCATCTCGACCTCGAGCCGGGGATCTACCTGGTGCGGGTGCTGGCGCGCAACGCCGAGACCGGGCGCACCGGCGTCAGGACCGCGAGCCTCGAGGTGCCGGTCTACGAGGAGGCCGCGCCGACCCTGCTGCCCCCCTTCTTCGTGGAGCGCTCGCAGCGCTGGTTCCTGGTGCGCGAGCAGCGCGGCAGCGCCTACGAGAAGTCGGTCGTCTACCCGTTCACGGTGAACGGCGAGCCCTACATCCCGGCGGCGCTGCCGTCGATCCAGAGGAACCAGGACGCCGAGGTCTGCCTGGTCGCGTACAACCTGGGGGAGGGCGAGGTCGAGCTCACCGGCCGCGTCCTGGCCGAGGACGGACGCGAGATCGCGGGCGGCTCGCTGGCCCTGGTCGAGCGCACGGTGACCGGCATCGAGGGGCTCGACAAGCTGCGCGCCCGCTTCTCGCCGGAGGGGCTGGTGGCCGGCCGCTACACTCTGGAGGTCGGGCTCTCGCAGCCGTCGAGCGGCGCGCTGCAGGTGAACTCGATCCCGATCAGCGTCTTCCAGTGAATTTCTCTCTCCGCCGTCCGAACCTCTTCGGGCGCACAGCTTCGGAGGCTCCATGAATCCGACACGTTCGCTTCTCACTCTCGGAGTGCAGAGACTCGCCGCCGTCGCCCTGGCGGCGGCGCTGCTCGCGCTACTGCCGCCCTTCCAGGGAGGCGCCGCGGGTCAGGCCGGCCGTTTCACCGACACCACCGACGTGGTGCTGGTCGAGATCCCGGTGCAGGTGCTGCGCGACGGCCAGCCGGTGCGCGGGCTCACCGCCGCCGACTTCGAGGTCTACGACGGGCGCAAGCGCGAGCCGATCGTCAGCTTCGACGTCGTGGACCTGACGGTGACGGACGAGCGGCAGGTCGTCGAGGGCGAGGTGCCGCTCGCCGGCCGCCGCCACTTCCTGCTCCTCTTCGACCTGTCCTTCTCCTCGCCGACCGCGATCGTCAAGGCGCGGCGGGCGGCGCAGGAGCTGGTCACGAAGGGCCTGCATCCCACCGACCTCGTCGCGGTGGCGACCTACAGCCAGGCCGGGACGCAGCTCGTCCTGGGCTTCACCACCGACCGCCTGCAGGTCGCCTACGCGCTCGAGACCCTGGGGGTGGCGCGCCCCAACGAGAGCGTGCGCGACCCGCTGGGGATCATGATGGCGGACGTCGAGAGCTTCCGCAGCCGGGGCGAGAACCTGGGCGGCGGCGGCTTCGGCTTCGACGCCGACGCCGAGATCATGGAGGTCTTGAGCGCGGCGGAGCGGGACACCCGGCGGGAGGCGGAGCGCAACGCCATCCTGGCGATGAGCGACTCGCTGGGCGAGATCGCGGGGCTGCTCGGCGCGATCCAGGGGCGCAAGCACGTCGTGCTGCTCTCGGAGGGCTTCGACAACTCGATCATCATCGGCACCGAGGACCTCGCCCGGATCCAGGAGATGAACACGGCCTCGGAGTTCGGGCAGACCTGGGAGATCGACTCCGACGAGCGCTTCGGCAGCACCTCGGCCCAGAACCAGCTGATCGAGATGCTGGCCGACTTCCAGCGCGCCGACGCGGTCATCCAGTCGGTGGACATCGGCGGCCTGCGCGCCGGCGCCGACGTCCGTCCGCGGCCGCCGGGCCAGGAGGGCCTCTTCATGATGGCCAACGAGACCGGCGGCGAGTTCTTCCGCAACTACAACGACCTGTCGGGGGCGATGGGCGCGCTGCTCGAGCGCAACAGCGTCACCTACCTCCTGGCGATCCAGCCGGAGAACCTGAAGCTCGACGGCAAGCCCCACAAGCTGAAGGTCAAGCTCAAGAACGACGCGCGCGGCGTGACCCTGGTCCACCGGCCGGGCTACTACGCCCCCAAGCCCTACAGCCAGCAGAGCGGCATGGAGCGGCGGATCGCGACCGCCGGGTTGGTGCTGGGCGGCGCCGAGGGCGGAGGCATCGGCGCCTCGGTGCTGGCGGTGCCCTTCGAGGGCGGCGAGGGGGGCAAGGCCTACGTGCCGGTGCTGATCGAGATCGACGGCGCCAGCCTCATGGGCTCGAAGAGCTCGAGCGTGCTGCCGACCGAGATCTACGCCTACGCCCTGGACCGCATCGGCGGCGTGCGCGACACCTTCAGCCAGGTGCTGGGACTCGACCTCGACAAGGTGGGGCCGGCGCTCGCCCAGAGCGGCTTCAAGTTCTGGGGCGACTTCGAGCTGCCGCCGGGCGAGTACGTGGTGCGGGTGCTGGTGCGCAACTCCGAGACCGGCGACCTCGGGCTGCGGGTGGCGCCGCTCACCGTGCCCGACCTCGGCGCCGCGCAGTCGGCCCTGCTGCCGCCGCTGGTGCCGGAGGCGCCGGGCAAGTGGCTGCTCGGCCGCGAGACCCGGCCGGAGGGGAGCGCGCAGCCGCCCTATCCCTTCATCCTGCGCACCCAGCCGTTCATTCCCGCGGCGCGTCCGGAGCTCAAGTCCAGGCAGGCGACGGAGCTCTGCATGGTCGGCTACAACCTGGGAGACGGCGAGCTCGCGGTCTCCGGCCGGCTCCTGGGCGGCGACGGCAGCGCCGCGGTGGAGACGGGCAAGCTCGAGGTCAGCGAGCGGTTGAGGCTCAGCTCCGGCCGCGAGCAGTTCGTGGCGACCTGGAAGCCGGGCAAGCTCGCGGCGGGCGAGTACACGCTGGAGGTGACGGTGACCGACTCGGCGACCGGCAAGCGCCAGACCAGCTCGATCCCGGTCGTGGTCAGCGGCTGACGCGCGGCCGAGCGACGGCGTCCAGTGGTAGCGCCCGGACCTGTGCCGGGCGAATCCCAGGCGAAATGCCCGGACCTGTGCCGGGCGAATCCCAGGCGAAATGCCCGGACCTGCGCCGGGCGCTCCGATCCGATGCGCCCCCCACGGGTGGGGGCGCTACCTCGCTGCGGTATTCTGCGCGCCGATGCTGCGCGGTTTCCGAGCTTCGAACGGATGGCCGCTCGCCATCTTCGCGGCGGCCCTCGCCCTCGTCGCCTGCGGCGGCTCCGGAGGCGACGCTCCGGGCGCTCCGCCCGCCGCGCAGACGACGGGCGCCGCCCCGGCACCGACGGTCGGTCGGGTCGAGAACGTCCTGCTCGTCACCGTCGACACGCTGCGCTGGGACGCGCTCGGGTTCGCGGGCAACGGGCGGGTGGAGACGCCGGTGCTGGATCGGCTGGCGGCGGGGGGTCTGGTCTTCGACGACGCCCACGCCCACAACGTCGTCACCCTGCCTTCGCACGCCAACATCCTGAGCGGGCGGCTGCCCTACGAGCACGGGGTGCGCGAGAACGCCGGCTTCCGGCTGCCGGAGGGCGTGCCGACGGCGGCGACCCTGCTCGGCGGCGCGGGATTCGCCACCGGCGCCTTCGTCGGCGCCTTTCCGCTGGACCGGCGCTACGGGCTCGGGCGGGGGTTCGACGTCTACGACGACCGCTACCCGGAGGGCGCCGGGCCGGCCGCCTTCGAGCCGCCGGAGCGGCGCGGCGACGAGGTGGTGGCCGCGGCCCGCGCCTGGTGGGAGGCGAACGCCGGCCGGCGGCGCTTCCTCTGGGTCCACCTCTACGACCCGCACGGCCCCTACGCGCCGCCCGAGCCCTTCGCCTCCCGCTACCGGGCCGATCCCTATCTGGGCGAGGTGGCGGCGACCGACGCCTTCCTGGCGCCGCTCCTGGAACCGATCCTGGACCGGGCCGAGCCGCCGACCCTGGTGGTCTTCACCTCGGATCACGGCGAGGCGCTCGGCGACCACGGCGAGGACACCCACGGCGTCTTCGCCTACGAGGCGACGCTCAAGGTGCCGCTCGTCCTGTGGGGGCCGGGGCTGGCGCCGGGCCGGAGCGCCGCGCCGGCCGCCCACGTCGACCTGCTGCCGACGCTGCTGGCGGCGGCCGGCGTGGCGCCGCCGCCGGGGCTCGCCGGCCGCTCGCTGGTCGCGCCGGCCGCCGGCCTTTCGGCCGGCCCCGGCTCCGGCCAGACCCCGTCGGAGCCGCCGCCGGTCTACTTCGAGTCCCTGGGCCCGGCCCTCGACCGCGGCTGGGCGCCGCTGCGCGGGGTGATCGCCGGGGGGCGCAAGCTGGTGGCGCTGCCGATCCCCGAGCTCTACGACCTCGCCGCCGACCCCGGGGAGAAGAACAACCTGGCCGGCGAGCGCCGCGACGAGGTCCGGCGGCTGGCGGCGCTGCTGCCGGCCGAGTCCTCCTGGCCGCCGCCGCGCGGCGCCGTCTCGGAGGCCGAGCGGGCGGCGCTCGAGAGCCTGGGCTACCTCGGCGGCGGCGGCGCGGCCAAGACTTCGTGGGGGCCGGAGGACGACCCCAAGCGGCTGGTCGGGCTCGACCGGAAGATGCACTCGATGATCGACCTCTACCGCCGCGGCCGCCTCGACGAGGCGATCGCGGTCGGGCGCGAGGTGATCCGGGCGCGCCCGGACATGGGCACCGCCTACGTCTACCTCGCCCAGGTGCTGCTCCAGGCCGATCGCCTCGACGAGGCCGTCGCGGTGATGGAGGACGGGAGGCGTCGGGGGGTCGGAGGCGCCGCCCTCGCCCGCCAGCTCGGCCTCTCGCTGGCGGAGGCGGGACGGCACCGGGAGGCGCTCGCGGCGCTCGAGCCGCTCGCCGGCTCCGGCGACCCCGACGTGCTCAACGCCCTGGGGCTGGTGCTCTCCGAGGGCGGCCGCCAGGAGGACGCGGCGCGGGCGCTCGCCCGGGTCTTCGAGACCGACCCGGACAACCCCGCCGCCCGCCAGAACCTGGCTCTCGTCGCCCTGCGGCGCCGCGACTTTCCGGCGGCCGAGGCCGAGGCGCGCAAGGCGCTGGCCGAGAACCCCGCCCTGGGTCTCGCCTGGAACTACCTCGGCACCGCGCTCTACAACCAGGGGCGCAAGCGCGAGGCGCTCGCGGCGCTGCAGAGCGCCGTCGTCCACGAGCCCGGCAACTTCGACGCCCTCTACAACGCCGGCGTCGTCGCGATGGAGCTCGGCGACCGCGCCGCCGCCCGCGAGGCGCTCGCCCGTTTCGCCGCCGAGGCCCCCCCGGAGCGCTACGCCCCGGACATCGCCCAGGCTGAGCGATGGCTCAGAGACTTGGGATAACGTTTCCGACCTTCACGCTTCGCGAGGAGAATAACGGTCAGTTCAGACGTTCTGAGGGCAAGTCGAAGCACGTCGCAGCGCTCCTAGGTTGGATTGCATAGGGAAGCTCACGTCAAGTCCGAATCATCCCTCGGAATTAGAATCGAGTTACTGGAGAAATCTGCCAAGACCACTATCATTCTACCAAGGAATTTGCGAGAATTAGCTGCCGCTTCTCTCCCTTTTCATGGGCAAGGCTGAAAACTATGGAAAATAGTCCTTGGGTCCAGTTGATTGTTGTCTTAACCAATATCGCGATTGTGATTTTGGCGATCTGGGGACCGAGCATCAGAAGGCGCATTGCTCAGCCTAGATTGCGTGTTGCGCTCCGAGTTGGGTGTGGCGACATGAGCAAGAGAAGCGGGACTCTCACTCATCACCTGGTTGTCGAGAATCGGAGAAAGCTCACTCCGGCTCAGCGCGTGCGTGTACTCGTGGTTGGACTGGAAAAGAAGAAGCAAGCGGGTGACTTCTACATGGTTCCCGTCTTTGTTCCCTTGCAGCTGGAATGGGCTCACTCAAAGTTTTTCGAGACGTTTCCAACTGTTGGAGCCTCCTCGGCCACTTGCGACCTAGGACATCTTAGCAAGGACGATTCTCGTTTCGTGCTTTCCACTTACGCTAGACCAGAAAGTTTCAGAGGTTCGATCGTTCCTAATCAGACATTGCGAGTGCGTGTGAAGCCCGAGGCCGAGAATTTCGAGGCCAATGAAACATTCGTGTTCGAGATCTCGTGGGATGGGGTGTGGATAGAAAACGCAGAAGAGATGAAAAACCACCTGCAAGTAAAGCAGATCAGTTTAGCAGATTAAAGAACCGTCCTCATCGCGGGGGTATTCAAGAGCTGGCGGTGCCCATCATCGACGTCTGGATGCAGCACCCGACGCGGCGCTTTCTGGAGCAGCCGATCTTCGAGTCGCTCTGGCGCTGGA
>JBFJMD010000121.1:0-6863 GCA_041634115.1 Thermoanaerobaculia bacterium
GTGAACGAGCAGGTGAGCGCCGGCAACATCTCGGAGACCCAGGCCCGCAGCCACCCGTTCAAGAGCGTCGTGACCCGGGCGCTCGGCGGCGCCCGCGAAGTCGACGTGGAGGTGTGCGAGGTGGAGGTGGCGGCCGGCGACCGCTACCTGCTGTGCTCCGACGGGCTCACCGGGATGGTCACCGACGAGCGGATCGCCGAGCTCCTGCGCTCGCGGGCGGCGCTCGACGAGACCTGCCGCGCGCTGGTCGACGAGGCCAACCGGGCGGGCGGCCGCGACAACATCACCGTGCTGATCCTGGCGGTCGAGGACGCCTAGCCCGACCTTCTCAGCTGCCGAGCAGGTAGCCCTCCCGGGCGCGCACCACGAACGACGGGTTCTTGGTCTTGACCCGCACCTTGCGGTAGCCGGTCTCGCTGCGCGGGTGCTCGGCGGAATAGCTCAACAGGTAGTAGCCGTTGTTGTCCTCCGTCACCTGCTGCAGCGGCTCGCGGAAGTTGACGAAGTTGAAGTAGTACTTGCCGCCGGAATCCGACGACAGCAGGCTCAGCGCGTTGCCGAGCGAGGCCACCGCCTGGTTCTCGGCCGAGGCCTCGCGGAAGAGCGAGATGGAGTAGACCGCGACGTTGTTGTCGTTGATCGCCTGCATCATCCTCGGGTAGTAGCGCTCGTCCGGGAGGTAGGTGCCGAAGTCGTTCACCTCGCCGAAGCCGATGCTGAACAGCAGCAGGTTCTTGCGACCGACGGTGCGGCCGGCGGCCTCGGCGAGAAGCTCGAGGGCGCTATAGATCCGCGGCGTCTGCTTGCGCAGGTCGCGCCCCTTCGGCAGGTGCTTGAGCAGCGACGGGTCGTCCCCCTTGGCCTGCCGGGACGGCCAGTTGCCGCTGGGGTCGCGCCCCTTCGCCACGTCGGTCAGGGCGGCGTCCACCAGCGACCGGTCGGCGGTGAAGTCCTGGAAGATCTTGAGCTTGCTGTCGAAGCCGGCGACGGCGACCCAGTCGTTGGGCAGCAGCTCTTCGAGCGCCCACTCGCGGGCGCGGCGCACGGCGTCGAGCTCGTTGCGGATCAGGGCCGGGAAGGTCCGCCGCTGGTCGTCGAAGAAGAGGATGAAGAAACGGTCCACCGGCACGTCCGAGGGCGCGACGCCGAGCCGGCTGGCGACGTCGGCCGACTCCACCAGGCGGCGGTTGCTGTAGAAGGTGGCGCCGGTCAGGGCGACCTGCTGCCCGCCCTCTTCGACCACGAAGTCCTGGGGCCCGAGCCCCAGGATCACGTTGCCCTTGGCGTCGGTGACCAGGACGTCGAGCAGGACCTCCGTCACCTCCAGCTGCTCTGTGAATTCGGGGATCTCGGCGGGCTGCTCCTGGGCGGCGGCGGCCGCCGGCAGCAGCGGCGCGAGCGCCAGAAGCGCCAGCGCCGCGGCGGTCGGGATCCACGGTCTGTCGAGGGATCGCATGGTCTGAGCTCCTTCCCCGGCGCCTCCGGCGGCGCCTTGCATCAGGAGGTTAGCAAAACCCGAGCCAGCGAGCGGGGCCGGCGCTGGCTGCGGCGAAAGCGCCGGGCGTCCGGTGGTGAGGACGGCGGCCGTCCGGCCCCGAGCCCGCGTCGCGAGCGGCCGGCTCGGACCCGCCCTCAGGCGTGGCGGGCGTAGAATCCGCCGGCCTCGGCGACCTCGCGCAGCGCCTTCGAGGGCCGGAATCGCGGTCCCTGCTTGGCCTCGAGCCGCTCCATGGCCTCGAGCAGCCGCGGTGCCCCCTGGGCGTCGGCCCAGCGGCAGAGCCCGCCGCGGAAGGGCGGAAAGCCGGTGCCGAGGATCAGCGCGAGATCGAGCTCGCCGGGACCGTCGACCAGCTTCTCGTCCAGGCAGCGGGCGGCCTCGTTGAGCATCGGCAGCACGATGCGGTCGGTCAGCCGGTCGGGGTCGGGGCTCTTGACCCGCGGGCTCACTCCGAGCAGCCGGTAGACGTCCGGGTCGACGCCGCCGCGCCGCCCCTTCTCGTAGAGGTAGAAGCCGCGCCCGACCTTGCTCCCCAGCCGCCCGTCCTCGACCAGCCGGTCGAACCAGTCGGGGAAGCTCAACCGATCGGGGTAGGCGTCGGCCATGATGTGCCCGACTTTGACCGCCACGTCGACGCCGACCTCGTCGGTGAGCGTCGCCGGGCCCATGGGCATGCCCCAATGGGTCATCGCGCGGTCCAGGTCCTCGATCGCGTGGCCCTCTTCGATCAGCCACATCGCCTCGGCCAGGGTGAACGCGAGCAGCCGGTTGACGAGGAAGCCGGGTCCGTCGCCGACCACCACCGGCGTCTTGCCGAGGGCGCGGGTCACGGCCACCACGGTCGCCACCGCGTCCGCCGAGGTGCGGCTGCCGCGAATGACTTCGACCAGCGGCATCTTGTGCACCGGGTTGAAGAAGTGCATCCCGACCAGGAGCTCGGGGCGGGCGAGCTTCTCGCCGATCAGGTCGATCGAGATCGACGAGGTGTTGGTGGCGAGGATCGCGTCCTCCCCGACCCGCCGCTCGACCTCCGCGAACACCTGCTGCTTGACGTCGAGCCGCTCGACCACGGCCTCGATCACCAGGTCGACGGACCCCAGGCCCGTGTATTCGAGGGTGGGGCGGATGAGCGCCATCTTGCGCGCCGCGTCGGGCTTGGAGATCCAGCGCCGCCGCACCTGCTTGCCGAACAGGCCGGCGGCGTGCGCCATGCCGCTCTTGAGCTGCTCGACGCCGATGTCCTTCATGCGCACCGGCAGCCCCAGCTTGTCGACCACGATCTGGGCGATGCCGCCGCCCATCACCCCGGCCCCGAGCACCGAGACCGACTCGACCCGGCGCGGCGCGCCGTCCACCGCCCGCTTCGCCGACTCCATGAGCCGGTAGACGTGCAGCAGGTTCTGCGCCTCGGGCGTCGTCGCCAGCTCGCCGATCGCCCGCGCCTCGGCGTCGAAGCCCGCCCGCCGGCCGCCCATGCCGGCCCGCACCACCTCGAGGGCGCGCAGCGGCGCCGGGTACTTGCCGCCGGTCTGCTTCATCACCTGCTTGCGGGCCTGGTCGAAGACCACGGAGCGCCCTATCGGGTTCTTCTCCAGCAGCACTCTCTTGAAGTCGGCGCCGCGGCGCCGCGGCTTCTCGCCCGCCAGCAGCCCCTGCGCGAACCGCCGCACCTCGGCGGCGAAGGAGGCGTCGGGGAGCAGCGCGTCGGCGAGGCCGAGCTTGAAGGCCTTGCGCGGCCGCACGGTCTTGCCGGCGAGGATGATGTCGAGGGCGGCGGCGAGCCCGATTCTCCGCGGCAGCCGGGTGCAGCCGCCCCAGCCGGGAACGATGCCGAGCCGGATCTCGGGCAGTCCGATGCGGATGTCCTCGCGGTCGCTGATGACGATGTAGGTCGAGGCGAGGGCGATCTCGGTGCCGCCGCCGACGCAGGTGCCGCGGACCGCGGCGACGGTCGGGAAGGGCAGGCCCTCCCAGGCCGCGAAGATCTGCTGGCCGGCGCGCGCCGCGGCCTCGGCCTCGCGCGAATCCCCAACCTTCGAGATCTCCTCGATGTCGGCCCCGGCGATGAAGATGCGGGGCTTGCCGGAGAGCAGGACCAGGCAGCGCACGTCGGAGCGCGCTCCGAGGCCGGTGACGATCTCGGAGAGCTCCGTCATCACGGCCCGGTTGAACACGTTGGCGCCGCGTCCGGGCAGGTCGAAGGTGAGGGTCGCCAATCCTCCGTCGAGGACCTCCAGGTGGAATGCCTTCGCCACTTCGCTCTCTCTTTCTCGGCCGGGCCGGTGTCGGTCGAACGGGGAGGTGGGCGCGGTCAGGCGCTCTGCCGGGCCTCCGCCCGGCGGTAGAGCTCGTCCACGATCCGTCCGTATTTCTCGTTGATCACCCGCCGCTTGACCTTCTGGGTCGGGGTCAGCTCGCCGGTCTCGATGGTGAACTCCGCCGGCAGCAGCGCCCAGAGATGGACCTGCTCGTACTTGGCAAGCTGGCGGTTCACGGTCTCGACCTCGGACTCGTAGAGGGCACGGACGCGATCGTCGGCGATCAGCGCCTCGCGCTCGCCGCCGTCGACGCCGTTGCGGGCGGCCCAGGTCTGGAGGGCCTCGAAGTCGGGAACCAGCAGCGCCGACAGCAGCTTGCGCCGGTCGCCGATGACCACCGCCTGCTCGATGAAGCGGCTCGACTTGAGGGCGTTCTCGATCGGCGCCGGCGCCACGTTCTTGCCGTAGGCGTTGACGATGATCTCCTTCTTGCGGTCGGTGATCTTCAGGAAGCCGTCGCCGTCGATCTCGCCGATGTCGCCGGTGTGGAACCAGCCCTCGCCGTCGATCGCCTCGGCGGTCTCCTCGGGCAGGTTGTAGTAGCCCTTCATGATGTTGGGCCCGCGGGCGAGGATCTCGCCGTCCTCGGCGATGCGCAGCTCGATCCCGGGGATGGCGGGCCCGACGGTCCCCAGCTTGACGTTGCCGCGGACGTTGACGGTCAGCACCGGCGAGGTCTCGGAGAGCCCGTAGCCCTCGTAGATCTCGATGCCGGCGGCCCAGAAGAACTCGGCGATGTCGGGGGCCAGGGGGGCGCCGCCCGACATGGCGAACTCGAAGCGCCCGCCGAGGCGCTCGCGGATCTTGGAGAAGACCAGCTTGTCGGCGAGCGCCAGCTTCAGCCCGGCGAGACCCGAGGGGCGCCGCCGCTGCAGCCGGTCGGGGAGCGAGCGCCGCCCGACCCCCTCCGCCCAGTGGAAGATCTTGCGCTTGAGCGGCGGGCTCTTGGCCACGCCCTCGTAGACCCGGGCGATCACCTTCTCGTAGACCCGGGGCACCGAGACGAAGACGTGCGGCTTGACCTCGCCCAGGTTCTGGCCCACCGCCTGCACCGACTCGGCGTAGGCGATCGAGGCGCCGCGGTAGAAGTAGATGTAGTCGACGGTGCGCTCGAACGAGTGCGACAGCGGCAGGAACGACAGCGCCGTGTGCTCGGCCGAGATCCCCATGCACTCGAGGCAGGCGAGCACGTTCGAGGCGATGTTGCCGTGGGTCAGCATGACCCCCTTCGGATTGCCGGTGGTGCCGCTGGTGTAGATGAAGGTGGCGAGGTCGTCGGGCGCCGCCGCCGCGATCCGCCGGTCGAGCTCCGCCTCGTCGATCGGCCGCGAGTCCGCGATCAGGCTCTCGAGTTCGGGGATCCCGGGATCGGAGGACTCCTCGCCGATCAGGACGAAGTTGCGCACATTGGGCATGTCCGCGCGCTCGCCGAGGAGGCCGTCCAGGCGCTCGCGCCCCTGGACGAAGACGATCTCCGCCCCGCAGTCGTTGGCCACGTAGGCCGCCTGGTCGGGAGTCAGCGTGGGATAGATCGGCGCCAGCACCGCGCCGGTGGTCAGCGCGGCGAAGTCGACGGTCGGCCAGTGGATGCCGTTCTCCGCCATGATCGCCACCCGGTCGCCGCGCTCGACCCCGTAGCCGTCGAGCGCCGTCACCAGCCGCCGCACCCGGTCGACCAGCTCCGCGGTGCTGACCGGCACGAAGCGGCCGTCGACCTTGTGCAGCAGGCAGTCGGGCTTGCCGTGGCCGGCAGCCACCTGGAACAGCTCGGAGAGGGTTCGGATCGACATGGGAGCTTTCCTCCCGACGGGAAGGCGGGAAGTGGTCGGGGCGAGAGGATTTGAACCTCCGGCCTCACGGTCCCGAACCGTGCACTCTACCAGGCTGAGCTACGCCCCGATGCCGCCGGTCTGCGACCCGCGGCACCGAAAGGTTATCCGGCGGGCGGCGGCCCGGTCAAGGAGCGGCGGCGCCGGGCGGGGGCCGCCGCGCGTCTTGCGGCGGCAGACGGGATCACCTATCCTTAACCCCCTCCGCCGCCCTCTCCACCGACCGACCGGAGTCCAAGCGATGACCGACGACACCGCCGTTCTGCCCTCCGAGCGCCAGTGGTTCGGACACCCCCGCGGGCTTTCCACCCTCTTCTTCACGGAGCTGTGGGAGCGCTTCAGCTACTACGGCATGCGGGCGCTGCTCATCCTCTTCATGACCGACGCGGTCGCCGGGGGGATGGGGATGGACGCGGAGACCGCCGGTGCCGTCTACGGCCTCTACACCTTCGGGGTCTACGCGCTGGCGCTGCCGGGGGGCTGGATCGCCGACCGCCTGATCGGTCAGCGCAAGGCGGTGCTCTACGGCGGCGTCCTGATCGCCCTCGGCCACTACTCGATGGCGGTGCCGCTGGTGCCGACCTTCTACCTCGGGCTGCTGCTGATCGTCCTCGGCACCGGGCTGCTCAAGCCCAACGTCAGCGCGATCGTGGGCGACCTCTACAGCGACAACGGGGCGCGCCGCGACGCCGGCTTCTCGATCTTCTACATGGGGATCAACATCGGCGCCTTCGTGGGGCCGCTCATCACGTCGTTCGTCGGCGAGCCCCGCGCCGGGGCCGGCTGGGTCGACTGGCACTACGGCTTCGGCGCCGCCGGCATCGGCATGACCCTGGCGCTGGTCCAGTACATCCTGGGCGGCAAGTACCTGCGCGGCGCCGGCGAGCTCAAGGACGACTCCGCCGAGCCGCACAAGCTGGCGGACGCGCGCAAGAAGTTCGTCGCCGGGCTCGGCCTGACGATCCTCCTCGTCGTCGTCCTCGTCGGCCTGTCGGCGGCCGGCCTGCTGCCGATCACCCTGGTCTCCTTCGCGCAGATCACCGGGGTGATCGTCGTCGTCCTGGCGGCGGTCTACTTCGCCTACGTCATCGCCTTCGTGTGCCGGGACGGCACCGAGCGCCGCCGCATCGGCCTCTGCGCCCTGCTCTTCCTCGGCGCCGCGATGTTCTGGTCGGGCTTCGAGCAGGCGGGCTCGTCGATGAACCTCTTCGCCCGCGA
>JBFJMD010000122.1:0-6849 GCA_041634115.1 Thermoanaerobaculia bacterium
CTCGACGAGGCGCAGGAAGGGGGCGCCGGCGAGCGCCTCGCGCAGCCGCTCCGCGCCGGGATCGTCGACGAAGCGCAGGTGGAGGCTCGCCGCCAGACTGTGGAAGACGCCGGCCTGGACGATCTGCAGCCCGAGCCGGGGGCGCTCGCCCAGGATCTGGCGCAGCTCCGCGAGAAAGGGGCCGGAGGCGGCCGGCGTCGGCAGCAGGTTGAAGGCGAGCTGGTGCCCGAAGACCGCGTCCGGCGGCCGGGGACGGAAGGCCAGGATCGAGCGGGTCTGCTCGAGCAGCTCGTCCAGCCCCTCGCGGCCGCGCATCGACGCCGGCTGCAGGATCCAGGCGAGCGCCTCGTCGAGGCCGAAGCCGGCGAGCGGCGCCAGCAGCAGGGCGAGGGCGGCGACCGCCGGGTGGGGGCTCACCAGGGTGCCGCCCCGGACCGCGCGCTCCAGATTGACGCCGGCGACGATCGCCGGCGCGTCCTCCGGCGGCGCGGCGGGAGCGACGAGCAGCAGGGTCGCCGCCGGCGCCAGGAGGCCGCGGAGCGAGGCGGCGTCGGGGGCCTCGCCGCAGCGCAGGACCAGGTCGACTCCCGCCAGCGCTTCGCGGTCGCAGGGCCCGACCATCGCCGCGGCCCCCGCCAGCTCGGTCAGAGCGCCGGCCTCTTCGGGGTCGCCGGCGAGAAGCCGCAGCTCCGTCCAGAGCCCCGGGCTCCGCTCCAGGGCCTCCTTCAGCTCGTTCCCGAGGAGCGACGAGGGGTTGACGAGGGCGAGCGTCGTCATGCGCTCGGCGGCGCGGCGGGGCGCGGCGGCCGGGCGACGGCCGTCAGCCCTTCGACGAGGCGGTCGCCCGGGCGGACCGTCACCTCGAGGTCCGCGGGCAGCAGCAGATCGACCCGGGAGCCGAACTTGATGATGCCGAGCAGCTCGCCCCGGTCGAAGCGGCGTCCCCGCTCGCCGTAGGCGACGACGCGGCGGGCGAGGAGGCCGGCGATCTGGCGCACCCCGATCCGCCGCCCGTCCGGGCGCTCGATCACCGTGAGGAAGCACTCGTTGACGTCGCCGGCGTCGCGTCGGAAGGCGGCCACTTTGCGGCCTCGCCGGTGGGAGGTGGCGACCACCTCGCCGGCGACCGGGGACCGCTGGACATGGACGTCGAAGACCGACAGGAACGTGACGATCCGCTGCAGCGGCCCCTCCGCGACCTCGGGGTCCTCCACCCGCTCGACGGCGGTGACCAGACCGTTGGCCGGCGCCAGGACCTCCTCGGGACCCGCCTGGGAGCGGCGCGCGGGCACCCGGAAGAAGAGCAGCACCAGCAGGGCGACGACCGCCGCGACGAGCGCCAGGACCGGGGCGCCGGCGGCGAGCAGCAGCGCGGCCGCGAGCCCGGGCGGCAGGACGAAGGGCAGCGCTTCCTTGGCGAAGCTCATGGGGAGCGGGCAGGCGGCGCGGGCCGGGTGCGGGGCGCGGCGGCCCGGCGGCGGCGCGGCGGGGCGGTCCGGCTAGGCCGGGACGCTCGCCTCGCGGTGCGAGCGGAGGATCGCTTCCATGCGGTCCTTCAGCCGGAGCTTCTCCAGCTTGATCCGCTTCGCCTCGAGCTCGTCCTCCTGGGAGGGCAGGGTCTTGTGGTGCAGCTCTTCCAACCGCCGCTCGTACTCCTGGTGCTCTTCGTACAGGCGGCGGAAGTCCTCATTCGTCTCGAGCAGCTCCTGCTTCAACACGTCATCGCGATTCGGCATCGAAATCGCCTCCTTTCGGTCGCGACGGACCGGATTCGCCGGGCGGCGGGAAAGTTCGCAAAGTCGGGTGAGAGAGCGGTCATGCGGGCGCTGACCGAGCCAGGATAGCACCCGCTCCGGGGAGGGGCAAGCGAGCGGCGGCAAGGCCGAACGAGCCGCCGCGCCGTGGTACGCTCGGACCGGTGATCGTCCCCAGCACCCTCTCGGGCGGCCCCGCGAGAGCCGCCGCGCGGAGCCGCACGCGCCGGCGTCGAGCCGGCGCCTTCGCCCATCGCGAACCGAGGACCTGAAGTGACCGCGCCACCCGATGCCGCGCCCGCCCGGCCCGAGCGCGCGGTGGAGGAGCTCCTCGCCGCCGGCGAGCCGTCTCTCGAAGACTGGATCTGGCTCTGGGAGGGGGACCGGCGGCTGCCGCCGCGCCCCGAGACGGGCTGGCTCGCCCCGCTCAAGCGGCGGCTGAAGCGCCTCGTCGCGCGGTGGGTCGGCGGCGCCCAGCTCGACCTCTGGGAGCGGCAGCGGCTGTTCAACCTGGCGCTCTCGCGCCGCGCCGCCGCGGTGGAGAAGACGCTCGAGCGCCTCGACCGGCTGGAGGCGGCCCTCGACGCGCTCGGCCGCGACCTGCAGAGCGTGCAGCGCGAGCTGGTCGCCGAGGTTCGCGGGGACCGGGCCCGGGTGGACGAGCTGGGCGAGCGGGTGCGGCGCGTCGAAGAGCTCGAAGGCACCGGCTTTCGCGACGTCATGCGGCACACCGACGCGCTCTTCTCGCGCCTCGAGCTGCAGCTCGACCGCTACCGCCGCCGCAGCCGCGAGCTGTGGGGCCGGCTCGAAGGGCTGCTCGCGGCCGCCGACTCGGGCGAGGCGCCGGCCCTCGTGCGGGCGGCCCGGGAGCAGGGCTACGTCGAGCTGGAGCGGCGGTTCCGCGGCGAGGAGGTGGACATCCGGAGCCGGCTCGAGCCCTACCTCCGGTTCCTCGAGGGCCGGCAGCGGGTGCTCGACCTGGGCTGCGGCCGCGGCGAGGCGCTGGAGGTGATGCGGGAGCGGGGGATCGCCGCCCGCGGCGTCGACGCCAGCGCCCGCATGGTGGCGCAGTGCCGAGAGAAGGGGCTCGAGGCGGAGGAGGGGGACCTGTTCGAGACGTTGGCCGGCGCGGCGCCCGAGAGCCTCGGGGCCGTCGTCTCCTTCCACGTGATCGAGCACCTGCCGTCGGACTCGCTCGACCGCCTCGTCCGCCTCGCCTGGCGGGCGCTCGCGCCCGGCGGGGTGCTGATCTTCGAGACCCCCAGCCCGCTGTCGCTCGTCGTCGCGGCGCGCAACTTCTGGATCGATCCCACCCACCGGCGGCCGGTCCATCCGGAGAGCCTGGAGCTCGGCTTCCGGCTGGCGGGCTTCGACCCGGTCGAGCGGATCGACCTCCAGCCCTTCGGCGCTGGCGACCGGCTGCCGGCGGTCGAGCTCGGCGAGCTGCCGGCCTACCTGAGACCGCTCGGGGAGCGGGTCAACCGGCTCCGGGACACCCTCGACGGCCTGCTCTTCGGCTACCAGGACTACGGGCTGGTGGGCACGAAGCCGGGCACCGCGGCGGCGAGCACCCGGGCGCCGCAGCCGTCGGGGTAGTAGAGCGGCCGCCGCCCCACCGTCTCGAATCCCGACCGCTCGTAGAAGCGGATCGCGGCCTCGTTGTCCTCGCGCACCTCGAGGAAACAGCGCGCCACGCCGCGCGCCCGCAGCCGGTCCCAGGCGTCCTCGAGCAGGGCGGTCGCCAGGCCCCGCCGCCGCGCCCCGCCGGCGACCGCGAGGCGCAGGATCTCCGCCTCGTCGAGGGCGCAGCGGGCGCTCAGGTAGGCCCCGACCGGCCCCCCGGGCGGGGTCTCGGCGACCAGGACCAGGGCCGCCGGATGGCCGAGCTCGACCGCGATCTCCGGCCGCGACCAGGCGTCGGCGAAGGCCTCGCGGTCGAGGGCCGCGAGAGCGTCGAGGTCGCTCGCCGCCGCCGGCCGCACCCCGATCCCGGTGGCGGCGCTCATCGCCGGGGGACCCGCGCCGCCGGCTCGCGCAGGTAGAGCGGCGAGGTCAGCCCGGCCGGGTCCCAGTCGAGCGCCCCCCGGGCGGCGAGGCGCAGCGCGGCCGGGGCGAGGGGGCCGGCCGGCTCGAGCCGCAGCCCGGCGGCCGGGCCGGCATCGCCGGCGAGCGCCTCGAGACCGAAGCCGACGACGGTGCAGGGGGCGCGGGCGGCGAGGGCCGGCGCCGGCACCCGCTCGGGCGGGCCGTCGGGGGTGGGCGGATCGCCGGCCCGGTAGGCGCGCACGAACCACTCGCCGCGCAGCGCGTCCACCGCGGCGACCAGCCGGCCGGGCACGGCCGGCGCCGAAGCGGCGAGGGCGTCGAAGGTGGTCACGGCGGCGGCCGGGATCGCCAGCGCCTCGGCGAGCCCGAGCGCGGTGGCGAGGCCGACCCGCAGGCCGGTGAAGCTGCCCGGCCCGCAGAGGGAGACGACGGCCGCCAGGTCGCGCGGGGCGTGGCCGGACTCCTCGAGGGCCTCGGCGACGAGGGCGAGGAGCTTCGCCGAGGAGCGCCGGATGGCCACCGTACGCAGCGACAGTACCCGGTCGCCGACGCCGACCGCGACGCTCGTGACCGGCGAGCCCGCGTCCAGGGCGAGGAGCGGCCCGCGCTCGGCGGCGGCGGAGAGGGCGGACGGCTCGCTCATCTCGGGTCCCGGAGGGCTAGCTATACTCACCCGGCATGGCCCGCCCGGCGCAGCTCACCCCGATGCTCCGGCACTACCTGGAGGTCAAGGCGGAGCATCCCGACGCCATTGTGCTCTATCGGATGGGGGATTTCTACGAGGCCTTCTTCGAGGACGCGGTGCGGGCGGCGCCGATCCTCGAGGTGACCCTCACCGCCCGGCACAAGGGCAAGGAGAGCGAGGCGCCGATGTGCGGCGTGCCCTACCACGCCCTCGACGCCTATCTCGGCAAGCTGATCCGGGCCGGGGAGCGGGTGGCGATCTGCGACCAGGTGGAGGATCCGGCGGAGGCGAAGGGCCTGGTCAAGCGGCGGGTGACCCGGGTGGTGACCCCCGGCACGGTGAGCGACCCCGACCTGCTCGAGAGCCGCGAGGAGAACCTGCTGGCGGCGGTGGTGTGGGAGGGCGAGGGGGGCGCCGGCGCCTTTCTGGACGTCTCCACCGGCGCCTTCCACGTGCGCCGCTGGCCCGGCGCCGAGGAGGCGGTCGAGGACCTGGCGCTGTCGCGGCCGCGCGAGGTGCTGGCGGCGGCCGGCGCGCTGCCGCCGCCGCTCGCCGGCTGGATCGAGCGCCAGGGCGTCTGCCTCACGCCCGCCGGCGACGACGGCGGGCCGGACGCCCGGCGCGCGCGCGAGGCGCTCGAGCGCCAGTTCGGCACGGCGACCCTGCGCGGCTTCGGGCTCGACCCGGGGGAGCCCGCCGTGCGGGCGGCGGCGCTGGCGCTGCGCTACGCCCAGGAGACCCAGCAGAGCGACCTCGGGCACGTGCGCGAGCTGACGCTGCGCGACCCCGGCGAAGGGCTGGCGCTCGACCCCACGACCCTCGCCAATCTGGAGGTCTTCCGCAACCTGCGCGACGGCGGCGCCCGCGGCACCCTCGTAGGCGTGCTCGACCGGACCGCGACGGCGGCCGGCTCGCGGCTGCTCAAGGCCTGGCTACGGCGGCCGCTGCGCGATCCGGAGGCGATCGAGCGCCGCCACCGGGCGGTAGGGGAGCTGGTCGCCGCCGGCGACCGCCGGCGCCGGCTGCGCGAGGGCCTGGAGCGGATCGGCGACGCGGAGCGGCTCGTCTCGCGGGCGGTGCTCGGGACCCTGGGGCCGCGCGAGGCGGCGGCGCTGCGCGAGTCCCTGGCGGGGGCGCCGGTGGCGCTGGCCGAGATCGCCGCCGCGCGGGCCCCGCTGCTGGCCGAGATCGCCGCCGTCGATCCGGTGCCCGACCTGCTCTCCGAACTCGAGCGGGTGCTCGATCCGGCCCCGGCCGCGGCGCTCAAGGACGGCGGGGTCGTCGCCGCCGGCGTCGACGCGGAGCTCGACCGGGTGCGCTCGCTCGCCCGCGACAGCAAGCAGCACATCCTCTCGCTCGAGCGGCGGGAGCGCGAGCGCACTGGGATCTCGTCGCTGAAGATCCGCTACAACCGGGTGTTCGGCTACTACCTCGAGATCACCAAGGCGAACCAGGACCTGGTGCCGGACGACTACGTGCGCAAGCAGACGCTGGTCAACGCCGAGCGCTACGTGACGCCGGAGCTCAAGGAGCTGGAGGAGCAGATCCTCTCCGCCGAGGAGCGCCAGATCGCGCTCGAGGCGGAGATCTTCGGCCGCCTGCGCGAGGCGGTGGCGGCGCAGGCGGAGCGGCTGCTGGCGCTGGCGCGGGCGCTCGCGACGCTCGACGTCCTCGCCGACTTCGCCGAGGTCGCGGCCCGCTACCGCTACGCCCGGCCGGAGGTCGGGCCGGCGGGGGGACCGATCGCGATCCGCGAGGGGCGCCACCCGGTGGTCGAGCGGCTGGGCGCCGAGGAGTTCGTGCCCAACGACGCCGAGCTCGGCCCGGAGGCGGGTGAGATCGTGGTCCTCACCGGGCCCAACATGGGCGGCAAGTCCACCTATCTCCGGCAGGTGGCGCTGATCGTCCTGATGGCCCAGGCCGGGAGCTTCGTCCCCGCCGAGTCCGCCGGCCTGGGCGCCGTGGACCGCATCTTCACCCGTGTCGGGGCCAGCGACGACCTCTCCCGCGGCGAGTCCACCTTCATGGTGGAGATGGTGGAGACCTCGAACATCCTGCGCCAGGCGACGGCCGAGAGCCTGGTGATCCTCGACGAGGTGGGCCGCGGCACCGCCACCTTCGACGGTCTGTCGCTCGCCTGGGCGATCGTCGAGTACCTGCATGAGCACGGCTGTCCGAAGACGTTGTTCGCCACCCACTACCACGAGCTGACCGAGCTGGCGGCGATCCTGCCGCGGGTGGTGAACCGCACCGTCGCGGTGCGCGAGTGGGAGGACCGCATCGTCTTCCTGCGCCGGGTCGTGCCAGGCAGCTCGGACAAGTCCTACGGCCTGCACGTCGCGCGGCTCGCCGGGATTCCGCCGC
>JBFJMD010000123.1:0-6833 GCA_041634115.1 Thermoanaerobaculia bacterium
GGCCGGAGACGGTGATCCTGACCAGCGTCGAGTACGACCACGCCGACCTCTACCCGGAGCCGGCGAAGCTCGTCGCCGCCTACGAGGACCTCGTCCGCCTGCTGCCGCCCGACGGCCTGCTGGTGGCCTGCGGGGACTCGTCGGAGGTGCGCGAGGTGGCGCGGCGCTGCGGGGCGGAGACGGTCTTCTACGGATTGGGCGACGAGAACGACGTCCGGCCCGCCGGCCCGGTCGAGGCCGGCCCCGGGGCCACCCGCTTCGCCGTCGACGACCCCGAGGCCGGGCGGGTCGAGATCGAGCTCGCCCTCGCCGGCCGCCACAACCTCTCGAACGCGCTCGCGGTCTGGGCCGTGGCGCGGCGGGACGGTCTGCCGGCCGAGGCGGTCGCTTCGGCCTTCGCCCGCTTCGGCGGCGTCAAGCGGCGGATGGAGGAGCTCGGCACCGCCGGCGGCGTCACCGTCGTGGACGACTTCGCCCACCACCCGACCGCGGTCGCCAAGACCGTCGAGGCGCTGCGCCAGCGCTACCCGGGGCGGCGGCTCACGTTGGCCTTCGAGCCCCGGTCGCTCACCGCCGGCCGGCAGATCTTCTTCGACGACTACGCCCGCGCCTTCGCCGCCGCCAACCGGGTGCTCTTCGCGCCCATCTTCCACGCCGGCCGGCTCGCCCCCGAGGAGCGGCTCGACCTCGACCGGCTCGCGGACCGGCTGGCGGAGACCGGCGTCGAGGCGGCCCGCGCCGCCTCGATCGAGGCGCTGCTCGACGACCTCGCCGCGGGCGCCCGCCCCGGCGACGTCGTCGTCGCCATGTCCTCGGGCGAGTTCGGGCGGCTGCCCCATCGGCTGCTCGAGCGGCTCCGCGCGTCGGCGCCGGAGGCTTCCGCGACGACTCGGAACTGAGCCCGGGTCTCGGACCCGGTTAACATCGATCCCATGGAGGTGAACCCTTGGACAAGAAGACACTCATCGACAACCTCAACGAGGACCTCGCGGGAGAGCTCAGCGCGATCATCCAGTACATCACGTACGCGGCCAAGGTGACGGGGCCCTATCGGCCGCAGCTCTCCGCGTTCTTTCTCGCCGAAGTGGCCGACGAGCAGGAGCACGCGCAGTATCTGGCCAACAAGGTCGTGGCGCTCGGCGGGGAGCCGGCGACGACTCCGCGGCCGGTGCCCGCCGCGGCCACGAACCGCGAGATGCTGGAGGCGGTCCTCGAGGCCGAGCGGCAGGCGGTCGTCGACTATTCGCGTCGCGCCGAGGAGGCGGCGGAGTTCGGCGACAAGGGGCTGGCCGTCCAGCTCGAGGACATGGTCCGCGACGAATCCGGTCACTCGGAGGAGACCGAGCGGATTCTGAGGGACTGGCCGGTCTAGCGGGCGACGCCATGCCCGTCCGCATCGTCCGCCTCGGCGGCCCGAGGGCTCGGGACGAGGGACTGCGCGTCGGGACCGTGCGGCGCCCCCCGCGCGGCGTTCCGAAGAGCGAGCACTCGCCGGGGAACTGGTACGACGTGTGGCTGCCCGACCTGGCGCCGAGCGCCGAGCTCGTCCAGCTGGGCCGGGCGGCCGAGAGCGAGCGGGACCGGGCGCGCTTCCGGAAGGCCTACCGGGCCGAGATGAAGGCTCCCGAGAAGCGCCGGCTCCTCGACCTGCTCGCCGCCCTCTCCCGTCACGCCCGGTTCTCCGTCGGCTGCTACTGCGAGGACGAGTCCCGCTGCCACCGCTCGGTGCTGCGCGAGCTGCTGGCCGAGCGCGGCGCGCAGCTCGCCTGAGCGCCGCGCCGCCGCTCAGTCCACCAGCCGCCAGCAGCGCAGCAGGTGCTCGAAGCGGTAGCTCTTCCCGGTGGCGCCGTCGGTGACCCGGGCGACCGCTCCGCTCTCGTCCGGGTACTCGATCGACGGCCGGTCGCTTCGCGTTCAGCCGCCCAGGCCGAGGCGTCGCAGGTGGGTCTCGAGGACGAGCTCGGGGCCGAAGTCGCGCAGACCGAGCGCCTCCGGGGTCGTTCCGGCCAGCGCCGCCTCGGGCACCAGACCGACGATCTCGGTGGCGGCGACCTCGGTGCCGGCGGCCGCGGCCTCGCGGCAGACCGCGGCGTGGGCCGCCGCCGGCGGGGTCTGCCGGAAGTCGGTCAGGTTCATGCTCACCTGGGCGCGGCCGCGGTTTTCGAGGTAGAGGCCCAGGGCCTTGACGCCGGCGAGGCCGCCGCCGGCCTCGCGCACCCGGGCGGCGATCCGCCGCGCGACCTCGACGTCGGGCGTCGCGAGCTCCGCGTTGAAGGCGATCAGGAAGCCGCGCGCGCCGACGGCGGTGGCGCCGGCGCGGGGGTCGATCCGCGCCGGCCCGAAGTCCGGCTTCCAGGCCGGGTCGGCGAGCCGCGCGGTCAGGCCCTCGATCCCGCCGCGCCGGACGTCGGCCAGGTTGACCCGCTCGGGCCGGGTCGCCGCCCGCTCGTAGAGGAAGACGGCGAGACCGTGGCGCTCGGCCACGCGGGCCCCGAGCGCGCGGGCGGCCTCGACCGCGTCGTCCATACGGGCGCCGGCCAGCGGCACGAAGGGCGCCACGTCCACCGCCCCGATCCGCGGGTGGACGCCGTGATGGCGCCTGAGGTCGATGGTCTCGATCGCGGCGTCGTAGACCGCCAGCATCGCCTCGACCAGCGCCGTCGCTTCCCCGACCAGGGTGAGGACGGTGCGGTTGTGATCGGCGTCCGAGGAGACGCCGATCAGGTGGGCGCCGGCCATCGAGCGCGCGGCCGCCGCCAGCCGCGCGATCGCTTCCGGCCGGCGACCCTCGCTCAGGTTGGGAACGGTCTCGAGCAGCGGCAAGCGATCAGTATAAGCGTCGGCCGGACGAGGGCGGGCGATTGGCCGTCGGCGCGGGCTTTTGCTACTATCCTCCGGATCGCCGGTCGGCAGGCCAACCCACCACTCCCCAATGACTTACCCCGGCAACGAAGCCCTCTCGCAGGACATCAAGAAGCGGATCCTCGAGACGTTTCGCCAGACCCTCGAGCTCGCCGCCGGCGCCAACCGCCAGGAAGCGCTCCTGGGTTGCGACTTCGTCCTGCGGCTGGATCCCCTGTTCGAGCCGGCGCGCGTCCTCCAGAGCCGTCTGCAGACGGGCGACCGGGTCGAGGTGGACGACCTCCACGCCGTGCTGCCGGAGGACGGCGCCGGCGCCCAGGCGGAAGCGGAGGTTCCGGCCGCCGCGGCCGAGAGCGCGAAGGCCGCCGTTCCGGATTTCAGCGATCTCGGCGACCTCGACCTGAGCCTCGAACCGGTCGCGCCCGACGCCCTGCCGGCGGAAGACGGCGCCCCGGCGGCCGCCGAGGAAGCGCCAGCGGCCGCCGGCGGCGACCTCGAGCCGCAGGACGCGCTGCCGGCGATCGACCTCGACGGCGAGAGCGCCCCGGCGGCCGAGCAGGAGCAAGAGGCGGCGCCCGCGCCACCGGCCGATCCGGGGGCCGGGCCCCTCCTCGCCGACACCGAGCCCGAGGCCGCCCTCGACGCCGACAGCGAGAAGCGCATCGAGGAGCTGCTCGCCGAAGGCCAGGCGGCGTTCGACCGCACCGAGCACCAGGGGGCGATCGACGCCTGGTCGCGCATCTTCCTGATCGACATCGACCACCCCGAGGCCAACCGGCGCATCGAGCTGGCCCGCAAGCTCAAGGCCGAGGTCGAGCGCAAGGTGGAGGAGTCGATGCACGAGGGCATCTCGCTCCTGCACGCCGGCGATCTCGACCAGGCCAAGGCCGCCTTCGCCCGGGTGCTGGAGATCCAGCCGACTCACGTCACCGCCCGCGAGTACCTGGACAAGCTCGAGGCCGGGATCCAGCCCACCCCGCCGCCCGCCCCGCCCGCGGCCGCGCCGGCCGCCCCGGCGCCGTCCCCGGCCGGCGAGCCCGAGACGGCGGAGGCGCCGGAGGGGGAGGACGAGGCGGAGCCGGAGCCCGGCCGACGCGGCGTGGTGCCGATGCGCAAGCCGCGCCACCCGAAGGCCCGGCGCCCGGACCGCGACTCGCGCAGCCGGCTGTTCGTCTTGATCGGCAGCGCCGTCCTGGTGCTCGTGGCGATCGGCGGCTGGCTGCTCTGGTCCAATCGCCAGCGCGCGTTCCCGAACGCCACCGAGCAGCCGGCCGCCTCCACCACGCAGCCCGACCCGATCGCCCGCGCCGTGGAGCTCCACGAGCAGGGCAGGACGTCGATCGCGATCGCGCAGCTCAAGCGGCTGCCTCCCGCCAGCCCCCAGTACGAGGAGGCGCAGGTGCTCATCTCGCAGTGGGAGGCCGCCTCCGGGCCGGGGACGGGCGCGGCGACCGGCCCCACCGAGGAGCAGCTCGCGCAGCGCGACGCGCTCATCGCGCAGGCCCGCGAGGCCTACGCGGCGCGCGAGTTCTTCCGCGCGGAGCAGAATTTCGAGCAGGCGGCGGCCATCGCGCCCCTGGACGGCGCCGCGGTGGAGATCCGGACCGACGTCCGCGAGCAGCTCAAGCCGGTGCGGTCCCAGATCGAGGTCTTCCGCCAGGGCGAATGGGAGTACGCGCTCCGCGACCTCTGGCGGATGCGCCAGGAGGACCCGCGCAACCGGGACGTCCTGCGCCTCATGGTCGACTGCTACTACAACCTCGGCGTGCGCGACCTGCAGCGCGGGGACACGCTCGCCGCAGGCAAGAACTTCGAGGAGGCGCTCGCGCTCAATCCGGACGAGGCGGGCATCCGCCGGCTGGCGGTCTTCGCCAAGACCTACCAGGAGCGCCCCGAGGACCTGCTCTACCGGATCTTCGTGAAGTACCTTCCGTTCCGCTGATCGCCGATGAAGCGAACTCCCGCCCCGCCCGACTCGCCGCGGCTCTTCGACCTGCCGCTCGGCCCCGACGCCGGCGCCGCGCTGGCGGAGGAAGACGCGACGTTCGAGCCCGGGTCGGCGGACGCGGAGAGATCCCGGTCGCTCTTCTCCGACCAGGAGGCGCTCGCGCCGGCGGCGGCCGAGGGCGCCGAGGGCGGCGACCCCGAGCGGCCCGCGCGATCCGCGGCCGCCGCGCCGGCGGGCCCGCCCCGCCTCGCCTCTCGCGCCCTCGCCGGCGCCCTGGACCTCGGCCTCAACCTCGCGGTGCTCGTCGTCGCCCTCGCCGGCGCGTGGCTGCTCGGCGTCGAGCCGCGGCTCTCCCTGTGGCCGGCGGCAGCGGTCTTCCTGGCCGTCTTCTCCTTCCTCTACCTGTCGCTGCCGCTCGCCTTCTGGGGACAGACGCCCGGCATGGCCTGGGCCGGCCACGCCGCCCGCAACGAGGGCGACCAGCCCCTCACGTTCGGCCAGACCGCCCTGCGCTGGCTGGGCTCCGCGCTCACGGTCCTGGGCCTCGGCCTGCCGCTGCTGCTCGCCCTCGCCGGCGGCTCGCTCGCCGACCGGCTGAGCGGCTCGATCACCCGCGTTCGCTAGCTCCCGCGGCCGTTCTCCGCCGCCGCACCGCCCAGGCCAGCCAGAGGTTGGCGGCGCCGGTGACCAGGGCGAACGCCTGGAGGCCGTCGATTCCCGGCCAGAGCGCCGCCACGCCGCCGAGCTGGTAGGCGAGGCCGCAGGTCCTCAGCGGCCGGAAGGCGAGGCCGCCGAGGACGTAGAAGGAGTGGCCGACCAAGAGCAGCCAGAGCCCGGGGAGCAGATCGCCCAGCCCCGGGGCCCGGAAGACCAACGCGACCGACAGGACCAGCGCCACCAGCGAGAGGTTGCCCTGGACCCGCAAGCCCCAGCCGGAGAGGCTCCCCGCCCGCGAGCGGCGCGAGCGACCGAACCCGAGCAAGGCGATCTCGATGGCGCCGGCGAAGAGAATGGTGACCGACCAGAGCAGCAGCGCTCCGGCGGGCCCCGCCGCCGCCAGGGCCCGGGGCGTCGAGAGCGCCGCCACCGGCAGCGCCACCGCCCAGGCGAGCCACGACCAGGGCGAGCTGAGATAGGGCCGCCCGGCCTCCTCGAAGGCCTCCCGGACCCGGTCGAGGGCGTCGTCCTCCGCCCCGCCGCCGCCGCCGAAGAGGGGGTCGTACGCGGAGGGCATGGCGCCGCGGGACGGACTAGCGCTCGGACGCTTCGTCGAGCAGCCGCAACTGCAGCCGCGCGCCCTTGACGGCGCGCTGACGCGCGGCGAAGCTGGCGTCGTCGCGCACCGGCATCGCGCGGGCTTCGGCGAGGCGCGATTCGGCGTGCTCGCGATCGAGCTGCTCGGGCCGGCGGGCCACTTCGGTGAGCACGGTCAGGCGGTCGCGGACCACCTCGGCGAAGCCGCCGCCGACGTAGAACAGCTCGGTCCCCGCCTCGGTCTCGATCCGCAGCCGGCCGACGTCGAGCTTCACCACCAGCGGCGCGCGGCCCTTGAGCACGCCGACCTCGCCGTCGTGCGCCGGCAGCGCCACGAACCGCGCCTCGCCCTCGCTCACGACCCGCTCGGGGGTGACCACGCTGTAGCGGAAGGTCTTGGCCATCGCCGTCGCGCCCTACTGCAGCTTCTCCGCCCGCGCCGCGGCGTCCTCGATGGTTCCGACGTACATGAAGGCCTGGTCCGGCAGCTGGTCCCACTTGCCCTCGCAGAGCTCCTCGAACGAGCGGATGGTGTCGTCGCGCGAGACGTAGACGCCGGAAAGACCGGTGAACTGCTCGGCGACGAAGAAGGCCTGCGAGAGGAAGCGCTCGATCTTGCGCGCCCGGCGCACGACGATCTTGTCCTCCTCGGAGAGCTCGTCGACGCCGAGGATCGCGATGATGTCCTGGAGGTCCTTGTAGCGCTGGAGGATCTGCTGCACCCGCCGCGCCACCCTGTAGTGGCGCTCGCCGATGTACTCGGGGGCGA
>JBFJMD010000124.1:0-6798 GCA_041634115.1 Thermoanaerobaculia bacterium
CCCTCGGCCACGACCTCGAGGCCGAGGCGGTGGGCGGTCCGGATGATGCGCGAGATGACCTGCGCGTCGCGGTTGCCGGGGGCGATGGCGCCGACGAACGAGCGATCGATCTTGAGCACGTCGAGGGGCAGCCAGGAGAGATAGCCGGCGAGCGTCGGGCCGGTGCCGAAGTCGTCGATGGCCACCCGGGCGCCGAGGTCCTTGAGCGCCGCGAGGGTCTCGGCGGTGCCCGGCCGGCCGAGCCCGAGGCTGCGCTCGCTCAGCTCGAAGTCGACGAGCGACGGCGGGACGCCGGTGCTCTCCAGGATCTCGGCGGCGCGCTCGACGAAGCTCGGCTCCTCGAGCTGGAGGTGCGAGAGGTTGACCGCCAGCCGCAGCGCCGGCAGGCCCTCGTCGAGCCAGTTGCGCAGCTGCAGACAGGAGCTGCGCAGCACCCAGTCGCCGATCTCGGGCATGAGGCCCTCGCTCTCGGCGGCCGCCAGCAGCTCGGCCGGCCCCTCGAGGCCGCGCTCGGGATGCTGCCAGCGCAGCAGCGACTCGACGCCGACGACCTGGTGGGAGCGGCTGTCGAGCTGGGGCTGGAAGTGGAGGGTCAGCTCCCGGCAGTCGACCGCCCGACGCACCTCGGCGGCGAGGCCGTCGCAGCGGGCTGCCGCGCCGAGGGTGGTCATGGCGCTCGCTCTACTGCTGGTCGACCCAGACGTTGATGGTGGCGGAGGACGAGCTGGCGTCGCTCCACATGAAGCCGTCGCTCCAGAGGAAACCGTCGTTCCAGAGGTAGCCGTCGTTCCACAGGTAGCCGTCGCTCCACATGAAGCCGTCCGCCCACAGGTAGTCGTCCTTGAACTTGTGGCCGTCGCTCCAGAGGTAGCCGTCGCTCCACATGAAGCCGTCTCCGGAGAGTCCCTCGAGGTAGAAGGAGCCGTTCGCGTCGAGGTTGGCGCGGCCGCCGTAGTGCTGGCGCCCGGCCACGTCGAGGCCGATGTCGAGGCCGCGGTTGGCGCAGCCGCTCTCGAGGCTGGCCAGGGCGTCGCGGGCGTTGACGAGCCCGGCCCCCTGCTGGAAGACTGAGTAGGCGAGCTTGAGCTCGAGGGTCAGGGGGTCCTCGACGACCGCCGGGCGCGCGGAGGCCATGAGGCGGCACTTCACCTCGTCGGGCGTGAGCGCGGGATCGGACTGCAGCATGAGGGCCACGATGCCGCTGACGACCGCGGTCGCCTGCGAGGTGCCGGACATCGTGAAGTAGCTGGCGCCGTCATGGAACTCGGGGTGCTCGGTGGCGATCTTCGAGAGCGGCGGCATCAGTCCCAGCATGTGCCCGCCCGGGGCGATGACCTCGGGCTTGACGAAGCCCTCGTGGGTCGGGCCCGTCGAGGAGAAGGTGGTCAGGAAGTCGTCCGCGGGCGAGCGGGTGCCGGCGTCGGACATGGCGCCGACGGTGATGACATAGGGCACGTTGCCGGGCACCCCCACCGTCATCGGGTCGGGGCCGCGGTTGCCGCTCGAGGTCACGACGACGATGCCCATCTGCCAGGCCTTCATGACCGCCTGGTTCAGGGGATCGTCCCAGTAGTGGGAGCGGGGCGGGGCGCTGAACGAGAGGTTGAGCACCCGGATGCCGAAGGCGTCCTTGTTGGCCACGACCCAGTCGATGCCGCGGATGACGTCGAGATAGCCGCCGACGCCGTCGGCGTCGAAGGCCTTGACGATCACCGTGTCCGCGTTCGGCGCGATGCCGTTGAGGAGGACCTCGGAGTTGCCCCGCAGCCGGTACTTGACGCTCGACACCGCGACGCTCGAGACGTGGGTGCCGTGGCCCGAGTCGTCGGCGGCGAGCCGCGCGTCGAAGAGGAACTGGTCGAGCAGGGTACCGGCGCCGAGAGAGTTGTCGATCGCGTTGTACTGGGCGACGATGCGCTCGCGGCCGCGGGCGTCCTCCGCCAGGCCTTTGTCGATCTGCGAGTTCTCGGTCCAGACGCCGGTATCCACGAAGGCGATCGTGACGCCGGTGCCGTCGACGCCCTGGCGGTGGAGCTTGTCGGCCTCGATCAGCGTCGGATAGATCGTGTCGAGGCCCTTGCGCTCGATCCGGCGGTCGCTGCCCTTCTTGCTCCCTTTCCCGGCGTGCGCCGGCTTGCCCTGGACCTCGATCGCCGGCAGGCTGTCGTAGATCTTGAGGCCGGCGTTGGCGCCACGCAACTGATCGAGCTGGGCGGGGGTGAGCCGGGCGCCGACGGACTCGATCACCTTGAGCACGTGGGTGACCTCGCCGCCGACTTCGCGCACGGCCTGGCGGGCCAGCTCGAGCGAGGGGCCCTGGACGATCACCCCGGAATCGGGGGCGATCCGCTCCTGGCCGACGAGGCCGTAGCTCAGGAACACGAGCGCGGTCGCGCCTGCGGCCGTCAAGAGCTTGCTGCGGATTCGGTGTCGTTTCATTTCCGTTCTCTCCCGTTCCCTGGACCGACTGGACGGTCCACTTGCCGACCCGAGGTAGGGGCAAGCGCTGTGCCACCGGCCTATGGCGAACCCTCGATGCGCCGAGGGCCGCGCGCGGACCGCGGAACCGAGACAGAACTCCTTTTCTTTCAGAGAGTTGAGAGAACGACCGGAGCGCGCCGGGGACGGCTCGGTGATCCGCTTGGGGCCGCCGGAATTCCCCGGGCGCGGCCCGAAGGCGGCGGACTCGTCAAAAAAATCGGCGGATTAGAAAAGAAACGGCGGGTAGCTCAGGCCCCGACCGGGGTCTCGGGCGCCGGCTCCTCGAGCGCCGCGACCCGCACCCGGAAGGTCGGGGCGGTGACGCCCAGCAGGTTCGAGCCGGTGCGGGTGTCCTGCGGCACCCGCTCGAGGATCTCGCGCAGCAGGAGCTGCTCGTTGCGGACGAGGAGGTCCTGCCCCTCGAACGCCGCCGTTCGCACCATCTCGCCCAGGATCGAGCGCACCTCTTCCCAGGTCCCGGTGCGCGGCGAGAGGCCGGCGCTCGCGAGCTGCGAGGCCTTGGTGAGCCGCCTGCGGAACGTGGTCTCCGGCATGCCGACGATCGCGGCGCCGCGCCGGGCGACGCCGCCGGCGGCCTCGTTGGCCTCGAGGATGAGGTCGTCGCTCAGCCACTTGCCGAGCGGCAGCGCCGCGCCGGAGCCGGCGCCGAGGGCCAGGTCGATCTGCCGGGCGAGCGCCCGGCGCAGGCGCTCGCGAATCGCCTCGGGCCCCGCGGGGGCCGCCTCTTCCCCGGCCGGCGTCGCCCCGCGGCCGGCCACGCCGGCGGCCGTGGCGGGACGGCCGACGGCGGGAGCGGGCGCATCCGCGGCCTCGGGAAGCTGCACCTCCTCGATCCCCAGCTCGTCGCGCTCGCAGAGGATCACCGCCTGCATCAGGCGGTTCTGCAGCTCGCGGACGTTGCCCGGCCAGAGGTGGCGCAGCAGGCGGTCCTCGAGCTCGGGGGTCATGCGCCGGATGTTCTTCTGGTACTGGATGCTGAACGCTTCGACGAAGTGGCGGCCGAGGTGGAGGATGTCGTCGGGCCGGTCGCGCAGCGGCGGCACCTCGAGGCGGACCACGTTCAGGCGGTAGAAGAGATCCTCCCGAAAGCGGCCGGCGGCCACCTCGATGGCCAGGTCCCGGTTGGTCGCGGCGATGATGCGCACGTCCACCCGCCGCGGCCGCGTGCCGCCGACGGTGGTGAACTGCTTCTCCTGCACGAACCGGAGCAGCTTGCTCTGGACCTCGAGCGGCAGCTCGCCGATCTCGTCGAGCAGCACCGTGCCGCCGTTGGCCTCGGCCAGGCGTCCGATGCGGCGCTGCTGGGCCCCCGTGTAGGCGCCCTTCTCGTGGCCGAACAGCTCGCTTTCGATCAGGCTGGTGGCGATCGACCCGCAGTCCACGACCACCATCGGCTTCTCGCTGCGGGTGCTCAGCTCGTGCACGGTGCGCGCCAGCAGCTCCTTGCCGGTGCCGCTCTCGCCGGTGATGAGCACCGTCGCGTCGGTCGGCGCGACCCGCCGCGCCGTCGTCACCAGCGCTTCGATCTCGGCCGATCGGTAGACCAGCTTCGCCTGCTGCAGCGCCTGGCGCAGCTCGTTCAGCTCGGCCCGCAGCCGCCGCTGCTCCTGCTCCTGGTGCTGGCGCTCGCGCTCGGCGAGGCTCGCCCGGTCGAGGGCGATGGCGATCTGCGACCCGAAGGCCTTGAGAAAGATGAGATCGGCGGATTCCAGCGCCAGCGAGCTCTTGCGGCCGTCGAGGTAGAGGCAGCCGAGCGTGTCGTCGCCCGAGATGAGCGGCACCGCGCAGCAGAGCCGGCCGGTCGCCGAATCGGCCTCGTCAATCGTCATCTCGCGCGGCCCGCCCGAGGCGATCGCCAGGTTCAGCAGCTCCTTCTGGTCGAAATCGAGCTCGACGATCTCCACCCGCTTCTGGGCGATCGCCTCGCCGGTGCGGCGGGTCAGACCGCGCACGAGGTGCAGGCCGCCGGCCTCGTCGCGGGCGAAGAGCCCCACCCGGTCGGGCTTGAAGGCGGCGTAGAGCCGCTCCACGACGTCGCCGGCGAGGCCCTCGAAGTCCCGGTGGACCGCGATCATGTTGATCGCTTCCGAGAGCAGGACCATGTTGCGGTAGTCCTTCGCCATGTTGCCGGTGAAGATGCCGCTCAGGCGGTCGAAAGCGCCGGTCTCCTCGGCGCCGGAGCGCTCCTCCCAGTCGACGATGCAGCCGCCGCCGAGGCGCTTGGCGGCGTTGAGGGCCTGGTCGGCGCGGCGGATCAGCTCCAGCGGCTTCTTGAGGGCTGGGTCGGCCGGGTCGAACAGGGCCAGGCCGATGGAGAAGCCCAGCCGCACGGCGCCGTTCAGAAAGGCGCCCTCCGTCACCTGCTGGTGCACCTTTTCGGCCACCGCTTGGGCGGTCTCGGAGTCGGCGCCGATGAGGATGGCGGCGAAGATGACCCCGCCGTAGCGGGCCACCGGATCGGAGCTGCGCAGGGCCGTGCGCAACCTGCCGCTGATGTCGAAGATGATGCGGTCGCCGGCCTCGCGCCCGAAGCGCTCGTTCATCGTCGCGAAGTCGTCGGGGTTGATCAGCATGAGCGACAGCGGCCGCTCGTCGCGGCGCGCCTTCTCGAGCTCTTCGGAGAGCACCGCCTGGAAGCCGGCGCGGTCGGGCATCCCGGTGATGGGGTCGCGCAGGATCGCCGACACCTGGGTCGTGTGGCTGGCCATCGCGCCGCCGAGGGCGAACAGCCAGTCCCACCAGCGCGAGGCCTCGTCCTGCTCCCGGACCTTGGTCGCGAGGCTCGCGGCGGTGAGCCGCTGGGGAATGCGGGTCTCGCCCGGCGGGAACTTCAGTCCCAGCCAGGCCGCGGGGAGGTTGGCCGGCGCCGAGCGGTCGGCGTCCGAGCGGCGGCGGGTGGGGGGGCCCTCCTCGACCGTCTCCAGGGCGAGCGCCCGCGACCAGACGGACTCGACGTTCGGCAGCGGCACCAGCGCCCCGTCGGCGTCGGTCGCCGAAACCAGCACCGGATACTCCGTCGCTCCGCCATCCTGGCCCCGGCGGGTGCGGGCGTCGGCGGTGGTCGCGAAATCCACCGCCGTCGCCACGTCGGCGAGCTCGGAGACCGGGTCGCCGTCGCCCTCGTGGATCAGGATCGGCCGGGAGAGCCCCGAGAGCGGCGCCGGGACGAAGAGCGAGACGCACTCGGCGCCGCTCAGATTGAGGATGCCGCGAACGTAGGAGCGCAGCATCTCGGAGGCCTCGATCACGCCCCGCCCCGCCCTCGCGCGGCGCTCAGCCGGCTCGCCCGGGTGACACACGGGCCTCGATCGCGGTGGGGATTGGCTCGCTGCGACCACATTTGCGGTGGAAATCTCCCTTTCAGCCCCGGGCCGTCGCCGGAATTCCAGTTGCGGGAATCCTAGCACGACCCGGCCCCAGGCCCTGTGAAACCTGAAACAATCGACGGAGCCGGGCCGTACTCACGAATGAACGCTGAGAGCCTTGGCCGATCGGGCCGGTGGGAGCTGAAGAGATGGAGCCGAAGAGCGAAAAGAACGGTGCCGGAGCGTCCCGCCGGCGGAAGTTCCGCATCCTCTACCTGATCCTGGGACTGGCCGTGGTGGTGGGCGGGGGCCTCGGCATCCTCAACCTGGTGGCCGGCCAGGCCGACGGAGCGCCGGGCGAGGCCGGGGCCGCCGAGAACGGCGAGGGTTCCGAGGAGAAGGACGAGAAGAAGGCGGTCCCGGTCGAGGTGACCCCGGTCACGACCGGCCGCATCTCCTCCTACATCACCGCCAGCGCCAACCTCGTCGCCGAGTACGAGGTCAAGGTGCTCTCGGAGGTGGAGGGGCGGGTGCTCAGGGTCTTCGTCGAGGAGGGAGACCTCGTCCGCCAGGGCCAGACGCTCGCGACCCTGGTCCGCGACGACGCCGAGATCGGCCTCAACAAGGCGAAGCTCAAGGAGACCAACGCCCGCCTGGCCTACGAGCGTGGCGAGGACCTGGCCGGCAAGGACCTGATCAGTCGCGAGGACCTCGACAAGTTCACCATGGACTTCGAGATCGCCCGCCAGGAGCTCGCCGAGGCGCAGTGGCAGCTCGAAAAGACGACGATCCGCGCCCCCATCGGAGGCCGTCTGAGCCAGCGCCTGACCCAGCCCGGTCAGCACGTCCGGCCCGGCGACGAGATGTTCCAGGTGACCGATCTCGACCCGCTCATCGCCCGCATCTACCTGCCGGAGCGGGACGTCCTCGGCCTCGACCGCGGCCGCGCGGTGCGCATCCGGCTGGCCGCCGACGAGAGCGTGACGTTCGC
>JBFJMD010000125.1:0-6795 GCA_041634115.1 Thermoanaerobaculia bacterium
GGCAGGCTAGGTCTTGCAGCTCACGCCGTGGACGTGGCACGTCCAGCAGGCGGGGTGGTCCAGGGGATAGCTGTCGAGGGTGTCGGCGAGGGCCTCGCCCATCTTGCCCGCCGGCTCGTTGACCAGGATCGGGCAGACCCAGACGCCCTGGTCGGTGACCATCCGGCAGGAGCTGCACTGGAGGTGGTCCCAGCCGGTCGGCGGCGCGTCGCCGGCGGCGAGCCGCTGCCAGCTCTCGTAGGCGCCGCCGCGCTCGGCCTCCGCGCCGATGTGGAAGACCGGCAGGATCTTGAGCCGCGGCTTGTCGATGCCGAGGCCCGAGAGCAGCTCGAAGAAGCGCCGCTTGCCCTCGGCGCTGGCGTTGTCGTCGTAGACCTCGGTGACGGTGATCACCGGGTCGACCCCCGCCTCGACCAGGTGGGAGATCCCTGCCAGGATCCGCTCGAACGTCCCCTCGCCCCGGATCGGGTCGTTGGACGCGGCGTCGTAGCCGTCGAGCGAGACCCGCAGGTCCAGCGAGTACTCGGCGGCGTCCGCCAGCCGCCGCAGCCGCCGGGCGCGGTGGCGGTCGATCAGCAGACCGTTGGTCAGCACCGTCGCCGGGCCGCGGCGCAGCGTGGCCTCGAGGATCGCCTCCATCTCCGGGTTCAGGAAGGGCTCACCGCCGGTGAAGTAGTACTCCTTGACGCCGAGCGCCGCGGCCTCCTCGAGGTAGGGCAGGATCTGGGCGAGCGGCATCAGCTCGTGTGTGTGGTTGGTCGGCGAGCAGGAGACGAAGCAGTGGGTGCAGGCGAGGTTGCAGACCGTGCCGCCGACCTGGAACCAGAGGGTGTCGAGGGAGCGCAGGGCGACCCGGGGAGGGCCGGCGGCGCCGGCGCTCTCGCGGGCGGTGGCGGCGGGCTCGCACATCACATGGCTCCGGGGTCTTCCGCCGTCCCGCTCAGCAGCAGTCGCCGGGGGCGCAGCCGCCGGAGGCCTCGGAGGTGACGTCGTAGTCGAGACCCTTGGTCTCGCGCGGGTGTCGGATCGGCGTCCGCGAGCAGTCGAAATCGCCCGCCTCCTCGAGCGGCACCTCCTCGAGCGGGTCCACCAGCTCGAAATGCTCGCGGTAGGGAGCGCGCCCGAAGATGCGGTAGGTCTTGTCGCAGACCGCGTGCCGGCGGCCGCGCTCCAGCCGGTGGCCGTCGTCGTCCAGCACCGCCTTGAACGGGCCCTTGTAGATCACCGCCTGGCGGCGCTCGACGCAGGGTCCTTCCTTGCCCTTGAACGCCTCGATCGTTATCGAGCGGAACTCGATGCCGTGCACCGTCTGCCAGGGCTCCTCCTGGCGCTCGAGGATGCGGATGCCGTAGAGGCCGGCCTCCTCGAAGGCGGCCAGGAAGCCCTCCTCGGTGAGCGCGCCGGAGATGCAGCCGCTCCACAGCTCGGGGTCCTCCTGCAGCTCCGCGGGCACCGGCTCGTCGCTGACGATGTCGGAGATCACCGCCCGGCCGCCGGGCTTGAGGACCCGGTGAATCTCGCGGAACAGCCGCAGCTTCTCGCCGTTCTCGACCAGGTTGAGCACGCAGTTGGAGACCACCGCGTCGATCGAGGCGTCCGCGACCAGCGGCCGCTCCGCGCGCAGCTCGTCGGCGCGGGCCTCGGCGGCGAAGAGGGCCTCGGTGGTGGCGACGGGGCGCGCCGCCAGCTCGGCCTCGAGAACGTCGAGGTCCAGGGCGAGGTCCTGGATGCGGCCGCGCCGGAACTCGACGTTGGCGTAGCCGAGGCGCTCGGCCACCACCGGCGCGTTGCGGCGGGCGACGTCGAGCATCTCCTCGGTCATGTCGACGCCGATCACCCGCCCCGAGGCGCCGACCACCTGGGCGGCGATGAAGCAGATCTTGCCGGTGCCGCTGCCGAGGTCGAGCACGACGTCGCCCTCGTTGAGGTAGCGGCTGGGGTCGCCGCAGCCGTAGTCGCGCTCGAGCACCTCCCGCGGGATGATCTCGAGGTACCGGGGGTCGTATTCGACGGGGCAGCACAGGGCCGGGGTGCGCTCCTGGGCGCCGCGCGCGTAGCGTTCTCGGACGGACTTTTCGACGTTGGCAACGGTCATGTTTTCACGGCTCCTCTGCAGGAGAGTCGGAGTTCGGGTCGAAACGGCTGTCGGATGCGGCGCGCGCCGCGCGCGGCCGCCCCGAGGCGGAGGTCAGTTCGGAGCGCAGGCCGGCGGGGCGCGCGCGGCGAGGCCGGCCGCCGGCAGCAGCCGCGCAGCCACCCCCGCGGCGGCGGGCGCCGGCCGCTTGAGATCGGCGAGGGCCCGCGCGAGGCGGACGACCAGCGCGGCCCAGCCCGCCCGGGACGGGAGGCTCTCCGCCGGCCGCGCGGCCAGCCAGCGCTCGAGGTCCTCGCCCCGGTCGAGGTCGGCGAGCGGGGGCAGCAGGGCGGCGTCGCGGCCCGCGGCCGCCACGGCCCACAGGAGGGTGGCGAGGGTGTCCCGGCGGCACCAGCGGACGCCCCGCAGCAGGCGGAGCAGCTCGCCGGCGGGACCGGCGAAGCCGATCAGGTAGCAGCCGCCGTCCGGCGAGGGGCCGACGACGACGCGGCCGGGGCTCTCGTCGAGGATCGCGGCGGCGCGCCGCAGGTGCCCGGCGTCGAGGCCGGGCACGTCGGTGCCGACCACCAGGATCGGGCCGGCGCCGCGGGCGCAGGCCTCGTCGAGGGCGTGCTCGAGGCGCTCCCCGAATCCGGCGCCCCGCTGCTCGAGGCGCTCGACCCCGCCGATGCCCGCGAGCGGACTCGGCGAGGAGACGAGGACGCGCAGCCCGCACTCCCGCCCGGCGGCGATCGCCGAGTGCAGGCACTGCTCGTGGAGCGAGCGCTCGACCGCCCCGAGTCGCGCCGGCAGCAGCCGCCGGCGGGCGCACTCCCGCTCGGGGCCCAGGGTGAAGACCAGCAGGGCCGGCGAGGGGCTGGCGGGGGCTGCGCTCTCTGCGCTCGTCGCTCGCAATGCTCTCAGGTATACGCCGGCTGGAGTCAAACGGTTCGCCGCGATCCGCGCCGCCGGTCGAGGCGCCAGTCTAACCGATGCCCCGCACGCACCGAGCCGGGGCCGGGAGATCCGCTATGATCGAACGATCTTGACCCGTTTTCTCCTGGTCGCGCTGCCGCTCTTGCTGCTTCTCATGGCGCTCTTCGGGCTGGCGCTCGAGGTGCTGGACCTCGAGCCCGAGACCGGCGGGCTGGCCCGGTTCGGGATCTCGCGGCACGCGCCTCCGCCGCTGCGCTTCCAGGTCGGCGACTGGCTCATGCAGTCGCTCGGCCTGACGGCGCTCTTTCTGCTCGTCCAGGGCCGCAGCGGGGCCTGGTGGCTCGACGGCCTGGTGGCGGGTTGGATCGCCTGGGTGTTCCGCGGACCCGTTCTGGTGCTGACCCTGGCCGCCTGGACCCGGTTGCCGCGAGATCCCTGGTGGCAGCTCTCCCTGCGATGGCTTTTCCTCTACACGCTGTGCGGCCTGCTCCTCGCCGTGACCGCCCGGCGGCTACGGCTGGAGCGCTAGTGCCGGCCCGGACTTCTCGCCGGTCGCCCGGCGCGGCGGCGTGACGGCGCATCCGCGATGCCCTGGATTCCCGACCTGACCCGCCGCCGCCGCCGGCCCGAGCTCATGGACCAGCCCGGTCTGGATCCGCGCCTGCATCGCGAGGCGCTCGCCGGTCTCGGCCGGCTCCACCGCCTCACCCGGACGCATGCCCATCTCTGGCCGCCGATCCGCGAGCTGGCGAGCGCGACCGGTGGCCGCGCCGTGCGGGTCCTCGACGTCGCCTGCGGCGGCGGCGACATCGCGGTCGCGCTGCGCCGGCGGGCGCTCGCGGAGGGCCTCGCGGTTGAGGTCGATGGCTGCGACTTGAGCCCGGTGGCGATCGACTACGCCGCGGCCCGCGCCGCGGCCGCCGGCGTGGACTGCCGCTTCTTTCGGGGCGACGCCGTCGAATCGCCGCTGCCGGAGGGCTACGACGCGCTGATCTGCTCGTTCTTCCTCCACCACCTGGACGAGCGACCGGCGGTCGAGCTGCTGCGCCGCATGGCGGCGGCGGCGCGCCTCGTCCTGGTCGATGACCTCGTGCGCAGTCCGGCCGGCTATCTTTACGCGTATACTGGGTGCTTGCTGCTTACGAGGTCGAAGATCGTGCGCGTGGACGGACCGCTCTCGGTCGGCGGCGCCTTCACGCCCGCGGAGGCGCTGGCGCTCGCCCGCGAGGCGGGGCTCGCCGAAGCTGGCCTGCGGCGGCACTGGCCGCAGCGCTTTCTCCTGTCGTGGAGGCGGCGGTGAGCGTCGAGGCCACCACCGATCTCCGGGCCGCGGCGCGCGAAGCGTGGGATGCGGTCGTGGTGGGGGCCGGTCCGTCCGGCGCCCTGGCCGCGCGCGAGCTGGCGCGCGCCGGTCGCTCGGCGCTGCTGGTGGATCGCGCCTCCTTTCCGCGCTGGAAGGTCTGCGGCGCCTGCCTCAACGGCCGCGCGCTCGACGTGCTGGCGTCGGCCGGGCTGGGCGGCCTGGTCGAGCGCCGCGGCGGAGTGCCGCTCTCGGCCTTCCGGGTCTGGGCCGGCGGCCGCAGCGCGCGGATCGGCCTGCCGCGCGGCTTCGCGATCTCCAGGGCGCGGCTCGACGCGGCCCTGGTGGAGGCGGCGATCGAGGCCGGGGCCGCCTTCCTGCCGGAGACGCGGGCGGCGCTGGGCCCGGTCGAGGGCGCGACGAGGCGGCTGGCCTTGCGGGGGGCGGACGGCGCGGCCGTGGAGACCGGAGCGCGGGTAGCGATCGCCGCCGACGGCCTCGGCGGCAGCTTCATCGGCGCGGATCTGGGGCCGCGCCGAGAGGAGTCGGCGCGCTCCCGCGTCGGCGCCGGGGGCACCTTGCGGGAGAGCCCGGCCTTCCTGCGCCCGGGCACTATCTACATGGCGGTGGCGCGGGGCGGCTACGCCGGCCTGGTGCGGGTCGAGGACGGAACCCTGAACGTCGGCGCGGCCCTCGATCGGGCCCTGGTGCGCGAGCGGGGCGGGCTCGGCCCGGCGATCGCCGCCTGTCTGCGCGAGGCCGGCCTGCCCGCGGTGCCCGGGATCGAAGAGGCGTCCTGGAAGGGCACGGCGACGCTCACCCGCGGGGCCGCTCGGCCGGCGGCGGAGCGGCTGCTCCTGGTGGGCGACGCGGCGCGCTACGTCGAGCCCTTCACGGGGGAGGGCATGGCCTGGGCGCTGGCCTCCGCGGCGGCGGCCGCGCCGTTCGTGGCGGCGGCCGCCGGCGACTGGCGCCCCGAGCACGAGCGCCGCTGGGCGGAGCTCTTCGAGCGCCGGATCGGCCGCCCGCAGCGGCGCTGCCGGGCGATCGCCTGGGGGCTGCGGCGGCCGCTCCTGGTACGCGCGGCCGTGGCGGCGCTGGCGGGGGCGCCGGCGCTCGCCGCGCCGCTGGTCCGCGGCCTCGACTCGGCGCCCCGGGCGGGACGGCCGTGAGCCTCGCGATCGCCGGCATCGGCACGGCGCTGCCGAAGAATCGCCTGAGCCAGAAGGCGGCGGCGGCGCTCGCGCGGGAGTTCCTCGAGGAAGGGCACGAGCGGCTGCGCCTGCTGCCGGCGCTCTACCGGCGCACCGGCGTGCGCTCCCGCCACAGCGTGTTGGACGGGTGGTCCGGAGAGGAGCTGGCGGAGGGGCGCGGCTTCTTCCGGAAGTCGCGGGGAGAGTGCGACCGCGGGCCGACGACCGGGGCGCGCGTGGAGCGCTTCGTCGAGGAGGCGGCGCCGCTGGCGGCCGAAGCCGCCGGGCGGGCGCTGGCCGAGGCGGGTCTCGAGCCGGAGCGGATCACCCACCTGGTCACGGTGTCCTGCACCGGCATGAGCGCTCCCGGCTTCGACCAGGAGGTGGCGAGGCGGCTCGACCTTTCGCGGCGGCTGGCCCGCTCGCACATCGGGTTCATGGGCTGCCACGGGGCGATGAACGGACTGCGGGTGGCGCGGGCGTTCGTCGAGGCCGACCCGGAGGCCCGCGTGCTCCTCGCCGCCGTCGAGCTGTGCAGCCTGCACGTCCACTACGGCTGGGACCCGGAGAAGATCGTGGCCAACGCGATCTTCGCGGACGGCGCCGCGGCGCTCGTCGGTCTGGGGGCGAACGGGGCCGGCGCCTGGGAGGTCGCGGCCAACGGCTCCCAGATCATCGCCGACAGCGAAGACGCCATGACCTGGAAGATCGGGGATCACGGCTTCGAGATGACGCTTTCGGCGCGGGTGCCGGACCTGATCGGCCCGCACGTGCGGCCGTGGCTCGAGGGCTGGCTGGCCGAGCAGGACCTGACCGTGGACGAGGTGGGCTCGTGGGCGGTCCACCCCGGCGGGCCGAGGATCCTCTCCGCCTTCCAGGGCGCGGTGGGGCTCGACCGCGAGCGGCTGGCGGACTCCTGGGGAGTGCTCGCCGAGTGCGGCAACATGTCCTCGCCGACGGTTCTCTTCATCGTCGACCGGCTGCGCAAGCGCGACGCTCCCCGGCCCGTCGTAGCCCTCGGCTTCGGCCCCGGCCTCGCGGTCGAAGCGGCCCTGATCCGCTGACTCCCGGGTGAAGGGCCCGAAGTGGGACCGTTCGGCGCGGGGGTGTCGCGGGAGGGGTTCTCCCGGGTGAAAGGGCTGAATTGGGACCGTTCGGCGCGGGGGTGTCGCGGGAGGGGGCCCTCCCGGGGTCAAAAGGCCGATCTCGGCGGCTCTCGTCTCACCGCGGTGCGGTCCGCGGAGGGCGTCTCGTCAGCCAGCGGGAGTGGAACTATGCCCCCGGGAGGGCCC